>JAIWEZ010000038.1:0-12422 GCA_048631945.1 Gammaproteobacteria bacterium
GGCTGATTGACGCCGATTCAGCCGTCGTAGCCAAGAAGGCTACTATGGCGAAGTCGGCGATTGCGGAAAAGGGCCATTTATGGATGGAAACAAGCTGAGATGCCAAAAGGGCCAAAAGGGTAAGTTGCTTTTGTGCAAGACCTTGGTTCGTAGAGGGAGTGATGTCTTATATGTCCAAAATACTGATAGTTGATGATGAACCCCGTATGTGTGACAGCCTGAAGGCCTTATTGAGCGGTCAGAGCTATGATATACATACAGGTAATAGTGGCAGAGAGGCCATAGAATATTTAGCCGGAAATAATTTCGACCTTGTGTTACTTGACATGGTAATGCCGGATATGGATGGTTTCCAGGTCATGGATTACATAGAGCGTCAAAGTCCGGATACCTTGGTCATTGTGATAACCGGGCATGCTTCCACAGAATCGGCCGTAAAGGCGCTGAGAAGTGGAGCGAACGATTATCTCACAAAGCCGTTTGAGCATGAGGAATTGCTAAAGACGGTGAAAAATGCCATTGATCAAAAAAGATTGAAAAGCGAACGCAAGGGGGCTCAGGAAGAGAGAAAGAAGCTTGAAACCCAACTCAGACAGGCTCATAAGATGGAGGCGATCGGTACCCTTGCAGGCGGCATCGCCCATGACTTTAACAATCTGCTCATGGGTATTCAGGGAAATATCTCCTTGATGCTTCTGGATATCGATCCCACACACCCGCATTATGAACGGCTAAGAAACATTCAAAAGCAGGTTCAAAGCGGAGCCAGACTTACCTCACACCTCCTTGGATATGCCAGGAAGGGCAGGTATGAAGTCAAGCCGATTGACCTGAACCAATTAGTGGAAGAGACCTCTGAGACCTTTGGAAGGACCAGAAAGGAGATTGCGATTCATCGAGAGCTTGCCGAAGATTTATTTGCAATAGAGGCAGACCATGTACAGATTGAGCAGGTGCTTTTGAATCTGTTTATAAATGCTGCAGATGCCATGCCCGGAGGTGGGAATCTTATCCTGAAAACCATGAATGTCGACCACAATGATATGAGGGGCAAGCTGTATGATCCAAAGCCGGGCAACTATGTCCTGTTAATGATTACCGACACAGGCATGGGTATGGACAAAGAAACCTTGGAGCGCATCTTTGATCCGTTCTTTACAACCAAGGAGATGGGCCGTGGCACCGGTCTTGGCTTGGCTTCTGTTTACGGTATCGTAAAGGGTCATGGCGGATATGTTGATGTAGATTCCAAGGAAAAGCATGGGGCCACCTTTAGTATGTTTCTTCCTGCATCAAAGAAAAAGGTTCGGAAACCTGTCAAGGGTGCTGATCGAGTCATTAAGGGCTCCGGAACAGTTCTGTTGGTAGACGATGAAGAGGTCATACTGGAAGTAAGCCGAGATTTGTTGAAGGCAATGGGCTACCGAGTACTTTTGGCAAAGGACGGAAAAGAGGCCCTTGAAATTTTTAAGAAAAATCAAGATGTCATAGACATTGTTGTTTTGGACATGGTTATGCCCAATATGGGTGGTGGTGTAGCATATGACAGCATGAAGGAGATCAAACCGGATATAAAAGTATTGCTTTCAAGTGGCTTTAGTGTTGATGGTGAAGCTACCGAGATTTTGGAACGAGGATGTGATGGGTTTATTCAGAAACCGTTTACCATGAAAAAACTGTCCGCAAAGATAAGAGAGATTCTGGAAAAGAAATAGGCCCTATTTCTGCATTCTGTATACGTCATCCAAAATGGCAACTATTCAGTAGAAGCCATTTAAAATCCCATCTAGTGCCCGATGGCTGTGTTGAGGGCCTCTTCAAAATGCTCACATACTTCCCGTGTATGCTGCGCTTTATCATCGGCCTCCGCCTTGCCCTCGAACGCGATCTGGGGTTTTAAATGGCTTCTAAAGAGAATAGACAATCTAGGATGGATAGTACGTTGCGCAGGCGGTTTCGGACTCCCAGGCGGTCACACTGCTTACCTTGATTTCCGGTGCTTGCAACAATGCGGATAGCTGTTCCGCCACATACCTTGCAATGTTTTCCGAAGAGGGGTTCTGGTCCTTGAAGGCCTCCAGATCGTTTAGGAACTTATGGTCTAAACGTGCCATGACGGAATTCACATGTTGTTTCAGAACTCTGAAATCGACCACAATGTCTGCCTCGTTCAAGACCTCTGAGGTGACACAGATCTCGATTTTCCAGTTGTGTCCATGTAGGTTTTCACATGCCCCATGGAAGTTCTTGAGTTGGTGGGCAGCAGAAAAGCTTGTTATGACCTTGAGTTCATACATGACAACACTACTCCGCCTCTCCTGTATATGGCTTTCCGCATTCACTGCAAACGCCGTCTTCGTTGATGACCCCAATGCAGTTTCCATCACTGCACAGAATCCGCTTTGAAAAATCGATGCCGCCCTCACCGGATTCTGCTCCCGCATCCCGGCGAGGTATCTCTGCCCCGCAGTGTGGGCAGAAGGTCCCCTCAAGGGGGATTCTTTCATGGCATTCAGGGCACTCCCGCGATGGCAGCTCGGCTTTGCAATGAGGACACTTCATAGGATTTTCTAACCTCCGATAGTTGACATTGGACGAAGACCTTCTCTTTTTTCCAGGATTTCAGCATGATGCCGCCTCGGTTTCCTGGCAATGGCCTGTTGAAATACCTTTTTCAGATGTTCGTGGCTGTACCCGTTTCTGAGCGGCGACTTGATGTCCACCTCGTCGTCAGCAAAAAGACATGGGCGAAGCTTGCCGTCTGCCGTGAGCCTGAGGCGGTTGCACGAAGGGCAGAAGTGATGGCTGAGGGCACTGATGAAACCGATTTCCCCCTTGGCAGATTCAAAGCGATATCGCTCGGCAGGCCCGTCATGGATTGAAGGCGGAATCTTGAGAAGGGGCCCAAAGGTCTTGAGTTTGGACTTCATCTCGTCCGACGAGACGTATTTTTCAGTCGTCCAGTTAAGATCCCGCCCAATCGGCATATACTCGATAAATCGAATGTGATACGGCTTTCGCACAGAAAAATCCGCAAACCGGAGCAGTTCGTCGTCATTTAGCCCCCTGATGACAACCACATTCACCTTGATGGGCGAAAATCCGACCCTCTCAGCGACTTGAATCCCCTCCCACACTGCATCAAAGCATTCCCGGCGGGTGATCTTTGTATACTTCAAGGGGTTCAAGGTGTCCAGGCTTACATTGATGCGATGAACGCCCGCCTCAAAGAGCGGCCGGGCCATCTCCTTTAGGAACACACCATTGGTTGTGATGCTGACATCCTCGATCCTGGGGATCAGGCACACAGACTCGACTAAGTGCGTAAAATTTCTGCGGTGCAGGGGTTCCCCGCCCGTCAGGCGGACCTTATTTATGCCCAGCTCAGTTGCTACGCGGATTACCTTGAGGATCTCTTCATAGCTCAAGATGTCGGCATGATCCAGAAGTTTCAGGTTTTTCACCGGCGTGCAGTAGATGCATCGCAGGTTGCAACGGTCTGTCACGGAGACCCGAAGGTAGGTAATCTTGCGGTTGTAGGAATCTACATTTGGAACCATAGGGGAATGCCGCTTTCAGGGCCTTGATCCTGGGCCAGTAGATCGATGTGCAAAGTTTCGATCTGCACAAAACATAGCACAAGAATGGAAAAAATCAAAAACCTTCTTCTGTTTTGATATGTTATCATTATCATTATTATTTGTGACGCTTTTATGTTTTCGTATATAACTTACTCTGGATCATTAGATCGGATCAATTCGAGGTCGTGCGCATTTTCTCATATAACGTTTCAGAATGTTTCTGATAAATAATCTTTGTGGACAAATAGCACAGTCTATCAGTATTGGTTGTCAATAGACGGTTGAACAACTTTTTGAGCAAATGCTTGTTAAAATCTTGACACTTAACTCTATTTTGGGTAGATTAATAATGTTTTGGTGGATATTTTCAACTGTAAGAATAAGAGTTGAGGTTCGAACAAATAAGCCCGGCCTCTGGGTGGCTTAGATGACCAAACCCGCATTCACCTTCATTTTATTATTTATAGGTATGCTCCTTGAGACAATTTTCTCTTGTCTGATAACGTACCCTACCCAATTATACAACCGCCAAGCCTTCGCTGAAGAAAAGCCTTACTACATCGGCAACAGGAAATGCCGCCTTTGTCATTTCGAATATTTCAAGGAATGGGAAAAAGATCCCCATGCTAATGCCTTTAACCGGCTGGGTAAGATGAAGAACAACCCTTACTGTTTGAAGTGCCATACGACAGGTTATCGCGAAGCCCAGGGGTTTGTCAGTGAAAAGATTACACCGGAGTTACGAGGGGTGCAGTGCGAGGCCTGTCATGGGCCTGGCAGCAGCCATAAGGATAACCCTGACAACAAAGGGGCGCTTCCGATTGGAAGAAAGATAGATTATCAAAGGGTCTGCATCAAGTGCCACGATCGTAACTGGACGCCGGAATTTAATTATGAGAAATACCGCAGGCGAATTGAACACAGGATAAAGCCCAAACCGGAAAAGGGACACCTTTGAGATGAAACAGACCGGGATGGTCATAACCGCCTTTAGTGTTTGCATTGCTCTTTCTCTCCTTGCCGGCACCATCCTCCTGCTAAATGTCAAAGACTTCTCGAAGTACACCCACATGCTCAATACCGGAAAGCAAAGCTGTGAGTCATTATTGCAGATGCGATTACAAGAGAGGAACTATCTCCTGTACCACCAGCAGGACGCATTGGGCAATGTTAAGGAGAAGATAAACAAGTTAAGAAAATTGTTTTCCTTCTATGAAAAATCGAGACCTGACAAAGACGAGGCATGGCTTCTCGAGCTTGCCGGTTGGGAAGAAGCTATTAACCTCTATGACCGATTATTTGATCAGCTTGTCCTCTATCATGAAGCTGTGGAGAAGAATATTTCTGCGATAAGAGATCTGGAAAAAAGGATTCTTGCAGTCATATATTCAAGAATGAATCCTGAACGAGGCATCATCGGCCTGCAGGAGATTCGTATACATGAAAAAGGATACTTACTCTTCCGACACCGTCCCGAACTTCCAGGTGAACGTTCTTTTGAGGATAAGCGCAAGGAGGCGGTGTCAAATCTTCTGATGTGGGCACGAAACGATAAGAGGATTGAGGAATTGATGGAAAAAGACAATCAGTTGTTTATCGAAATATTAAACAACTACGAGAGTCAGGATGACACGCTCCTTGCACTGAAAAGGGAGGGTGAAAAAATAAAAAATATGTGCGAAAGGTTTTTGGAAGAAGGAAATACAAGACTACACATTGCATATCGCCGTTGCTTGTTTCTGTCTAAAACCCTTTTGATTATGTGGGCGGTCACGGCCATTGCCATCATATATAGCCGGTTTCGCTATAAGCACCCAGGGAATAATGAGATCTCCCCTTAGGGCTCGCGCAAAAACAACTTACCATTTTGGCGTTTCAGCCCGCCAGAAAGACGGCGGATTTACGACTTCAAGCCATCTTTGACCGATACCCATTTGCAAAATGCGAGAAATAGCAGACAATTTCTATGGCTTTGTTCAATCGGATTTGCCAAATCGAACCCAAATCTGAGCGCTAATCCTGACGAGTTGTTTTTGCGCAAATCCTAAGGATCGAGATGGATATGCTGTCCATAAAAAAGATCGGCATCAGGGCCAAAATAATATTGGCTATGGTTGTTTTGCTAATATTTATCGGCATAATCTCCTTCTGGGCCAGCTATATGCACGAAAAAAAGAGCCTCCTGACCAATATGCAGGACAATGCCATTACCTTAAATCGTGCCCTGATCATCACCATCAGTAACCAGAAAAGTATTGCCGAAAAGGTAAACCTGCAAACACTGGTGGAAGAGTTGTCGCTAACCGAAGGCGTTTTCGGCGTATGGGTTATAGACAATAGTGCTCGAATATCATCCGCCACCTTCAGGGAGCAGGTAGGGGAGGTGACATCTTGCCATTTAGTTCCGGAAGCCTTACAGGGAGGCTATTTTGTAAGTGGATTTGACACCAAGCTGGGAGAGAGTGTTTATTCGGCTGTTTATCCCCTAAAGAAGGGGAATAAGACTTTTGGCGTGCTGGAGGTTGCCTTTGAATTGCGGGAATATCTACGAGCCGACTCAAAAGATCGAAGTCGCATCCTTGGTCAGATGAAGAGAGACAGCCGCATCATGGCCGAATCACTCAGTTACAGCATCAAAAACATGCTGGATGTAAATGAACTAATCCATATTCAAAGATTAGTAGACAGGTTAAGCTCAGAATC
Organism: Gammaproteobacteria bacterium; assembly: GCA_048631945.1. GTDB lineage: Bacteria > Desulfobacterota > Desulfobacteria > Desulfobacterales. Next base: position 6,285 of record JAIWEZ010000038.1, read on the forward strand.
CGAGATAATTTCTCAGATCATGATTGTCGACGATGACAGTCGCATCATCGCCTCCACTGACTTGAATATAGTTGGCATGATTGCCGATGACAAGGGGGTCAGGGCTATTATCAACGGAGCGGATTTCTATACCAGACTATTCCCTCGTCAAAAAACATATATGGTCGATATGCCATTGAGAATCGGTGATGAATTTAAAGGTGTCGTAAATGTGGGTTATGACGCAACAAATTATTACACGCATTTGTCTGAAATATTTCAGTTCGGTCTGCTGATCTCCGGAATGGGTGTCCTGGTGGGAATATTGCTTTCTTTTCAAGTAGCCAACCCTATTGTTAAGCCCGTCCAACTCCTGATAGAGGTTACCAAGAAACTGGCGGCAGGAGATCTTTCCCAAAGGGCAACAGCGAGTTCCCAAGATGAGGTTGGCACTTTGGCGGGTGCCTTTAACCAGATGGCTTTAGATTTGGAACGCTCCAAGGAGGAAATAGATCAACACCGCAAAACTCTTGAGGAAAAGGTGCGGCGACGGACTCAGGAATTAGAAATTAGTAACCAGGAATTAAGGGTCATTCAAAATGAGCTGATGGAAGCCAATATAACCAAGTCAGAATTCTTGAGCATAGCCTCTCATGAGCTTCGCACGCCTCTGACTACCCTGGTGGGATACAGCGAGCTTCTGTTGACAAGGCCCTTAACTGAGAGCCAGAAAAAAGAGTTTCTGGGCTATATTAACGAGGAGTCGATCCAGCTGAGCAAGATTATCGATGACCTGCTGGATATATCCAAGATAGAATCACAAAAGGATTTTGGATTTGTGAAAAAGCCTGTGCCGTTGGCTGAGGTCTTGGAAAAAAACAGCAGGTTCTATTCCCGGGCAGATACCGGTCACCATATTATTACAGAGATAGAAAAAAATCTACCCCTCGTGTATGCAGACGGCAAGAAGATTGGTCAAGTCATTAAGAATTTACTTGATAATGCTACTAAATACTCTCCGGGTGGCAATATTGTATGTAGGGCTTTTACAAAGCATAATATGGTTTGGATTAGCGTCCAAGACCAGGGGATTGGGATATCGCAAGAGGATCTTCCCCGAATCTTTGATAAGTTCTTCCGGGTAACACGGGAAGATACGGCTGATATTAGTGGTACGGGCCTTGGACTTTCTATCGCAAAATATATTGTGGAGTCTCATGATGGCAAGATAGATATCGAAAGCACGTTGGGCAAAGGAACAACAATCGGTTTTGGGCTTCCTATTTTCAAGGAGTAAGGCTTAGAATGAAAAAGATTTTGATTGTCGATGATGAAGAAAAGGTTAGAAAGCTGGTAGAAGTCACGCTCTCTGTTAGCGACCTCGAAGTTCTGCATGCCTCCTCCGGCGAGGAGGCCTTAAAGATAGCCCGAGAGGCCGGGCCGGACATCATTTTACTCGACATCATGATGCCGGGCAAATTGGATGGTTTTGAAGTCTGCAGGCTTCTCAAGAATGACCCCGATACAAAGAGAATTTATATTATTATGCTAACGGCCAAAGGCCAACAAGCGGACAAAAAGAAGGGCCTTGCCTCAGGCGCTGATGATTATTTTGTAAAGCCGTTTAGCCCCATGGAGTTGATGGACAAGATAGATAAGCTCATTGCCTAATCGTGGAGGGAAGGCGTTTTGCAGAAGATATGGCTTGGCGTTATCGTCATCATGATCGGCCTTGGTGTTTATAGTCTTTATGGCTATCTTCGCTTTGAATGGCCGCCGATTGAGGAAGAAGAGTATCTAAAGCCACCGGTGGCAGTATACTCTGCTCCTAGCCCCGGCGTAACTCCCAATCAGATAGCAATCGGTTCATCTTTGGCCCTTGGGGGACATGCCAGCTTCTTGGGGACCCAATACCTGCACGGTGCAATGTGCCTGATCAAGGAGATAAACAGCCGGGGCGGCATCCACCATCGCAAGATCAGGGTGATTGCCTATGATGACGAATACGATCCGCCACGATGTGTTGCCAACACAAACAGGTTAATTCATAAGGACAAGGTGTTTTGCCTCTTCTGCTATGTGGGAACACCGACCAGCGTAAAGATCATTGGTATTGTGGAAAAGGCCAAAATCCCTCTCCTGGGTCTTTTCACCGGGGCCGACAAACTGCGCTTTCCATTCCGGCACTATATCTTTAATATCCGATCATCTTACTACCAGGAGACCAACGCTGTGGTGCGCTATTTTGTGGAAGAAAAAGGGTTGCGCCGTATAGCGGTATTCTATCAATACGACGACTACGGGTTTGATGGCCTAAAGGGAACACAGATTGCCTTGCAAAAACATGGCCTTACTCCGGTGGCTACTGGTAGTTTCATAAGGGGGACTCTTGATATTGAAGATGCCCTTAGTAAAATCCAGACATCTAAGGCCCAAGCGGTCATTATGATAGGCACATATAGCCCCTGTGCCAAGTTTATAAAGGAAGCCAGGGCCAGGGGGTATAATCCCTTATTTCATAATGTCTCTTTTGTGGGTGCAGATAAACTGGTTCAGGAGCTTGGTGATGCCGGAGAAGGTGTCTTGATTACCCAAGTTGTGCCCCCGCCTACAGAACGGGTTCTTTTGCCCGCTTGTGAGCAATATTCCCGCCTGTTGGCCAAATACTACCCGAAGGACAAAGCGAATTTTGTTAGTTTTGAGGGCTTTATCAACGCCAGGGTTTTGATTGAAGTGCTGAGGCGCGCAGGACGCGATATTACCCGGGAAAATTTCATCAGGGCAATAGAGTCTCTTAAGGAACACTATGTAGGAATTGGAGCCGTTATTAATTTCGGGCCGCGGGATCACCAGGGGATAGACGACGTATACCTTACTGAGGTAAGGAACGGACAGCTCCAGCTTCTGTTCTATAAGTGAAGATCCAGCCCCCCCTCTCAACCGGCAACGAGCAACTCTTTGTATGATCTTATCACTTCAAGAGCCTCACCTTTAAGGAGAGTTCCTCAAGCTGGGCCGCAGCAGCCTCACAGGGGGCCCCCGTAAGTAGGCAGGCTGCCTTTTGGGTCTTTGGAAAGGCGATGACGTCCCGAATGGAAGGCTGTTTAGCCATCAGCATAATGAGCCTGTCGAACCCGAGGGCAATACCGCCGTGGGGCGGGGCACCAAAGTCAAGGGCTTCCAGAAGAAAACCAAACTTCTTCTCGTAGGTAGCCCGATCAATATCTAATGCCTCAAATACTCTTTCCTGGACCACACGCTGATGGTTACGGATACTTCCCCCGCCAATCTCGGCTCCGTTAAGCACAAGATCATAGGCCCTGGACCGAACAGCAAGTGGATCCTGGGTGAGCCGTTCCATGTCCTCCTCAACAGGGGCTGTGAAGGGATGGTGCATGGCAACATAGCGTTTTTCTTCCTTGTCATATTCCATGAGCGGAAACTCAGTCACCCATGCAAATTGGTACTGGTCTTGGTTTATCAACCCCAGTTTTTCAGCTAAGTGGCTTCGGAGGTGTCCCAGTGCCTCATTTACCACCTTGGATTGATCGGCTATGAAAAAAACAAGATCTCCAGACTCCATATCCAGCCTTCGGGCAAGCGATTCCTTTTCTGCATCTGTAAAAAATTTGGCAATGGGTGATTGCCAGGCATCGGGTCGAACCTTGATCCAGGCCAGTCCTTTGGCCTTGTATACAGCCACAAGTTCTGTCAGGTCATCAATCTCCTTTCGGGAAAGATTAATGCTTCCTTTTGCATTGATCGCCTTAACCAGGCCTCCGGCCTTAACCACCTCGGCAAAGGCCCTAAATTCAGAAGCCCCGACAATGTCAGACACGTCTCTTAACTCCAGCCCGAATCTAAGGTCGGGTTTATCCAGCCCGAATCGTCCTGTTGCATCTTCATAGGTCAAACGCTTAAAGGGGTGTTCAATCTCTACCCCGAGGATGTCTTTGAAAAGCGTCGTCATCATCCCTTCTGTGACCGCCATTACATCATCTTCTCTCACAAAGGACATCTCCAGGTCAATCTGGGTAAATTCCGGCTGTCGATCTGCTCGTAGATCTTCGTCACGAAAGCAGCGAACAATCTGGTAATAACGGTCGAATCCGGATAGCATTAAAAGCTGTTTAAAGATCTGTGGAGATTGTGGCAGGGCATAGAATTGGCCTGGATTCACCCGGCTAGGCACCAGATAGTCTCGTGCACCCTCTGGTGTACTCTTGGTCAAGAAAGGCGTTTCAATGTCAAGAAATCCCAGATTGTCTAGATAAGAGCGAATGGCTGCAGCTGTCCTGTGGCGTAGCATAAGGTTTTTCTGGAATACCGGGCGGCGCATATCAAGGTAACGATACTGGAGGCGGATAGTTTCGGATACCTGTGCGTTATCTTCAAGGACAAACGGAGGCGTCCGGCACATGTTCAGAATCCTCAGTTCTGAGGCCATTACGTCAATCTCGCCTGTTTTCAACTTGGGGTTGATCATACCTTCTGGTCTGGGTACCACTGTCCCCCGAGCTGCCAGCACAAATTCGTTTCGGATGGCGTTTGCCTTTCGGTGAACCTCCTCGTTGATCTTGGGATTAAAAACCACCTGGGTAATCCCCTCGCGGTCACGAAGGTCCACAAATATCACTCCACCATGGTCCCGCCTGCGCTGAACCCACCCCATGAGTATTACTTCTTTACCTACGTCTTTAGCCGTCAACTCCCAACAGTTATGGGTTCGTTTCATATCCCCAAGGGAGTCAAATAAGATTTTCTCATCTCCGGTCTTCATTATTCCTACCAGTTGTTGTGGGTTTTATCCTGCTAACAACAAATCCTACGAGTCCCTGTAGAGGAACCCGTTCCTGCTCCTTAGTCGTCATATTTCTGAGCACTGCAGCCCCTTCATCCAATTCGCGGTCACCCACTATAAGTACATATGAGGCCTCGAGCTTATCTGCACGGCGCATCTGACTCTTGAGGCTTCGGTCTTCAAGATCCATTTCTGTGCGAAACCTTTGCATCCTGAAATCCTGAACCCACTGGAAGGCCCTATCCTGAGCTCTAACGCCCAAGGCGGCAATAAACAAATGAGACCGCTTTTCAAGACCTTGTACCTGACCCGCCAAGAGTTCTATTAACCGATCCACTCCTATTGCAAACCCGACGCCGGGCTGATCAGGACCGCCCAAGGCCTTCACAAGTCCGTCATATCGTCCGCCACCCGCAACAGCATCTTGGGCTCCTAATGCTCCTGCAAGGACTTCAAACGTTGTTCGGGTGTAATAGTCCAGCCCCCTTACCAGGCGGTGGTTTGTCTCATAAGGTATATGAGACATTTTCAAAACATCTTGGACTGTGTTAAAATGGCTCCGGCATTTACTACAAAGTCTGTCCAGGATAGAGGGAGCATCTGTCATAGTTTCCTTACAGGTCGGCACCTTGCAGTCGAAAATTCGTAATGGGTTTTCATCCCGCCGCCTTAGGCAGTCTGAACAGAGTTGCTCAGAGCGATTTGCCAGAAAGGTTTTTAGGTCGTCCTTGAAATGTGGACGGCACTTAAGGCAGCCGAGAGAGTTAATGTGAAGCACGATGCCGGAAAGGTCAAGGCGGTTCATAAATTTCATTAACAAAAAAATCAATTCGGCATCCGCCCTGGGATCATGTAGCCCAAAGACTTCGGCGTTGATTTGGTAAAACTGCCGATACCGGCCTTTCTGGGGGCGTTCCCTGCGAAACATTGGTCCGATTGTGTACAGCTTACATACCGGGTCTTTTGCATAAAACTTATGTTCTATGTACGCCCGTACAACCGAGGCCGTAGCCTCGGGACGCAAGGTGAGTGAATCCCCCTTGCGGTCGGTAAAGGTATACATCTCTTTTTCTACAATATCAGTGCCGGCCCCGATACTGCGAGCAAAGAGCTCTGTTTTCTCAAGAATCGGGATGCGCAGCTCAGCAAAACCAAAGTCTTCAAGCAACTCCCGCACCGTGGCTTCAACATATTGCCAAAGCGCAGTCTCTGTTGGAAGGATATCCTTAAAACCTCTTACCAGCTTGATCATTTGGGCAAAGCCTAGTTAGTGCCCATCCATGAATCGTAAAAACTCAATGGGCACAAGCGTAAGTTTCCAATTCAGAAATGAGCAATTTTCCGCAAGGTCAAGGAAA
>JAIWEZ010000039.1:0-716 GCA_048631945.1 Gammaproteobacteria bacterium
GCAACCCCGCAGTTTGACGCCGAGATTGCGGAAAAGGGCCATTTATGGATGGAAAATAGTTAGTCGACGATATGTATGCCTTCGCAAAATTTGATAATTTAATGTAGAGAACGCCTCTAAGTCAACATAATAATACAACCCTGAACAAGTTGACCGGTTTAACTCCGTCATGCTATGAAAGTTGTCCAGAGCCAAATGCAAGGATGGAGCTAATCCTCCAAGTTTGGGCCGAAGGGGATGCAGTGCTTAAGAAATACGAATTTATAGAGCATACAGCGGATTTGGGGTTCAAGGCATACGGTGCCAGTCTGGAGAAGCTGTTTGCCCATGCGGCCGAGGCTTTCTTTGAAGCCCTTGTGACAATCGAAAGCGTTAAAGAAAGGATGGAAAGATCCATACAAGTGGAGGCCGACGCACTGGACAATCTGATGGTCAGCTGGCTGAACGAACTTCTTTACCTGTATGATACTGAAAGGCTGGTCTTTAAGAGTTTTCAGATCAACCGGATCAAGGATTACCAGCTGAAGGCAAACGCACAGGGAGAAATCTTAAATCCTGCCCGTCATGAAATCAAGACGGGAATCAAGGCGGTTACCTATCATCAACTCTATGTAAAGGAAAGAGGAGGGGGTTGGGAAGCCCAGGTTATATTGGATATATGAACGTAACCCTGATAAGCCGGAGTAGCTCAAGGCTGAAAGCTCAAAGCAAGAATT
>JAIWEZ010000039.1:725-12384 GCA_048631945.1 Gammaproteobacteria bacterium
GGATTCGCCGTAGGCGTAGAACCAAATCCGAAATTCGAATATCGAAACTCGAAACAAATCCCTGGCCAAGACCTGGCCTGCAGGCGAAACAGCCTGTTCCAACGATGTCGCGCCAGGGCAGGCCGAATATCAAATGTCCAAATATTTTAAACTGTGGGTGTGCCTTTCCAATACGTAGCCGCGCGCAGACAGCATTTCATTTGCATTAAAAAATGATGGAATTCCTTATCGTTTTTGGGTTTTGAATTTCTGTCATTCGATATTGTTTCGGGTTTCGATATTCGAGTTTTAATTGGTATAAATAATAAACTTATGTAACATCTGTAACATCGTAAATCTTCCTCGATGTTATGTCGATAATAACCATAATTTATAGGGGTGACCTCCATGTCAAGCGATATAGAGATAAAAAAACTGGATGATTTTCGCTGGGTTATTCCAAAAAAGGGAAAGATGAGGACCGAGGGGTTGGTCTATGCCGATGAAAAGATGTTCGCTGTTATCAGAAATGACCCATGCCTTAAGCAGGTGGCCAATGTGGCCTGTCTCCCAGGTATCGTAGGCCGCTCTCTGGCCATGCCCGACATACACTGGGGATATGGATTTCCTATTGGCGGGGTTGCAGCCTTTGACATGGAGGATGGCATCGTATCTCCCGGTGGGGTAGGTTACGACATCAATTGTGGTGTTCGTCTTTTGCGCTCAGAGCTGGATGCTGCAGAAATAAAGGACCGGATACCGATCCTGGTAGGCGCCTTATTCAGGAATATACCTGCAGGTATTGGGTCCCGGCGCAAAGATCTTAAACTGTCCTCTCGTGAGATGGACAGCGCACTCGTAAAGGGCGCCGGGTGGGCCGTTTCTCGTGGGTATGGCAGCCAAGAAGATCTTGAACATACTGAAGAAAGGGGTTGTATTCAAGGCGGCAATACCGAGAATGTTTCTCATAGGGCCTACACACGGGGTAAAGATCAACTGGGAACCCTTGGCTCAGGCAATCATTTTGTGGAAGTCGGTTACGTTGAAGAGGTTTATGACGAGGCTGTTGCCAAGGCATTGGCCTTGCGCAAAGGGCAGGTAACCGTGATTGTGCATACGGGTTCAAGAGGACTCGGGCACCAGGTCTGTGACGACTACATCAAGGTGCTGCTAAAGGCATCAGCCAAATACAAGATTGACTTGCCGGACAAACAGCTGTGCTGCGCCCCCATTCAATCTAAGGAAAGCCGACAATACCTTTCCGCTATGGCCTGTGCTGCTAATTTTGCCTTTTGTAATCGTCAGTTGATTACCCACTGGGTTCGTGAAACCTTTCAAGAAGTGCTTCAAATGGGGCCCCGGAAACTTGGCCTCCATCTCGTTTATGATGTCTGCCATAACATAGCCAAAGTGGAAACTCACGAGGTGGACGGCAAAGTACGCAAGTTATGTGTACACCGCAAAGGAGCCACTAGAGCCTTTCCGCCTCATTCTCCGTTTATACCTGAAGTTTACAAAGAAGTGGGGCAACCCGTGTTGATTCCAGGAGACATGGGCCGCTATTCCTATGTATTGGTGGGCACCGAAACCGCACTCAAAGAAACCTTTGGAAGCACCTGCCACGGGGCCGGCCGCATGCTGAGCAGGCGCCAGGCACAAAAGGCTGCCAAAGGACGTTCAATTATCCGTGAACTTGAAGACCAAGGGATCTACGTTCGGGGGGCAGGCCAAGGTACCATCAGGGAAGAAATCTCTGAAGCCTATAAGGATGTGGCTGATGTTGTAAACGTGGTTCACCGGGCAGGGATCGGTAAAAAGGTGGCTAGGTTGAAACCTATGGGAGTGATCAAGGGTTGATGGAATCGTAAAAAGTCGGATGCAGTCAATGTGTCATTTCGACCGCAGGGAGAAATCTTATGTTTTCAGCAAGTTATATTGCATAGATTTCTCGCTTAGCTCGAAATGACAGGTTGTTGAGCCTTTTTGCGAAGCCGTCAATATTATAAACTTGAAAAGTGAAAAGCGGTTGAAGTTACTCTGCAGAAAAGGTACACTTGTTATTGACGTGCCTGTTGGATTTGTAAAATCAGGATCTATACAGAGAGTGACCCCTCACCGAACTGTTTGAAGAGGCCACACAGGAGGCTTCCGATGGGTTTCATTGAGCATATCTTAACTTGTATTGACAACATCCTCCCAGGCTTACGGGATGACAGCACCAAGAAGTGGGAAAGAATGACGGAAGAGGGCAAGGCCCTCCGCGAGGAAATTGAGAAGCAGTCTGAGAAATCCAAAAAACCTCATGATTCAGCTGAATCATGATCCCAATTTGACATTTCATCAAAGAACAGCTCTACAACCTTCGAGGCTTTGGTTTTTGAGAAACGGGATTCCTGCCTCAGAGCCTCTATGAAATGTAAACCCCCGGCTAACGCCCTCAAAGAGTTACAATTTTTGGCGCTTTTAAAAAAAACTTTTTTACAAAAAAAGCCAAAATAGAGTCGTCAAGGGGTTTTGAAACAGTTTATAACTTAATGTGGATTATTGAAAAATATCAATGAATATTAAAGTGTTATCCTGGGTTGTAAAGACGCCCATGTTCCATGACCTGCCGGAAACTTGTCATAGATTCTCCATAACATTTTTGTTTTCTTGACAAAACCGGGACAGCAAGGTAATTTTATAGTATTATGTCAAAGGTAGGCGCTTCGATTAACCGACAACCATGCGTGATAGGAGGAACGAAAAATGCCCTGCACAAAAGACCACATCGTAAATTCAATTTACAACCAACTGGACCTTCCCAAAAATACGTCCATCGAGATTGTTGAGTCTCTTTTGGAAATCATCAAGAAGACCTTGGCAAGCGGCGAAGATGTCTTAATCAGCGGATTTGGAAAATTCTGTGTAAGGGGCAAGGAGAAGCGGAGAGGGAGGAACCCTCAGACCGGGGAAGATATGACGTTACGTTCAAGGCAAGTCGTGACCTTCAAATGCTCCGGGGTTTTGAGAGATAAGATAAATGGAAGGGAATAATGGCGTAGATGCTGTTAGCACCTCGGTGGGGGCATCTATATAGAGTGGTGCAAACCCTCCCCTAACCGTCTCATTGCTTACACCGATCCATCTCTTTTTATCAACTGCCTGAATTGATTGAAGCATGCTTCCACAGTCCATGCCTGTATGCTTTCTAGTCTTCAGGCCTTACTTTTTGGATAATCACATGGGTACAAAGAAAAGACTTAAACAAAAAAGCCTATTAAACCCTCTTGATACTATAGCCGGGGTTATACTCAATTCCTATTATTCTGATTCGTTGGCGTCAAACAGGCATGAGCAAAGGATGCTTTATGGACAAGATAACCTGTTCAGCCTTTGAAAAAGGCCGCTGTGTGCTGGGAACACTTCCTTACGGCAAGGATTTTGTTAAGACTATAGAAGACTTCTGCGTGCAAGAATCGATTCAAACCGGAGTTTTCTCCGTTATAGGAGCCGTCATGTCGGTCACGTTAGGATCCTATGACCAGAATCAGCAGGTATACGTCACATACAACAAAGAGGAGCCGCTCGAAATCGTCCATTGCACGGGCAACATCTCGCTCAAAGACGGCCGGGTTGCTGTACATGCCCATGCCGTTCTTGCGGATATAAACGGACAGACCATTGGGGGGCACCTTTTTTCAGAAACCCCCGTTTATGCAGGCGAGATCTATATCCAGGAGCTTTTGGGTAAGCCCCTGAAAAGAGAATACGACGACACAACAGGACTTTCATTGTGGAAGCTATGAGCCAAGCAGATACACTTTTTCATAACGGATTCTATTGTGCTTCTTGGGGCAAGTATAGAAAAAAATAATATCACGCGCAATATGCCAACTTTATCAAATTAGGAAGGAATCCGAAAATGGAAATCAAGCTCACTAAGACTTCAAGGCCTAAGGAGCTTCCGGATGATTCGAAATTGGGGTTTGGGCAACTCTTCACCGATCACATGTTCAATATGGACTTCAACCCGGAGCAAGGGTGGCATAATGCCCGCATAGAACCTTATGCTCCTATCATGATGAACCCGGCCACCGCGGTTCTCCACTACGGTCAGGCCATCTTTGAAGGACTGAAGGCATACCGGACCAGTAAAGGAAAGATTCAACTGTTCCGTCCGGACGAAAACATGGCGCGTCTCAATCGGTCGGCACAGGCTGTGTGCATCCCGGAAATTGATGAAGCCTTTGTCCTGCACGCCCTGAAGAGTCTCATCTCCGTTGATAAAAAATGGGTGCCTAGGGCACCTGAGACATCCTTATATGTGCGCCCTACAGTTCTTGCCATGGACCATTATCTGGGTGTGCGTCCTTCCAACACATATCGGCTCTTCATTATCTTATCGCCAGTAGGTGCTTACTATCCAGAAGGGTTCAATCCTGTGACTATCTGGGTTACGGATAAGTATGTCCGGGCTGCGCGCGGCGGTTTGGGGGAAGCAAAGACGCCAGCCAACTATGCAGCCAGCCTGTATGGAGCCGAGGTGGCTAAGAAGGCGGGCTACACCCAGGTGCTCTGGCTCGACGCCGTTGAACACCGCTACATCGAAGAAGTTGGCACTATGAATATCCTGTTTGTTATAAATGGAGCGCTGGTTACGCCACCTCTCGGAGGAAGTATATTGGCAGGTATTACACGAGATTCCGTCTTGACCCTTGCCAGAAAGTGGAACATCCCGGCAGCCGAACGCCCTATCACTATAGAAGAAGTAATAGCAGCCCATAAGGATGGCTTTCTTCAGGAAATCTTTGGTTCTGGTACGGCTGCGGTCATTTCCCCTGTGAGTCATCTGGCCTGGCGGGATCAAGCGTTGACCGTCGGAGACGCCGGAGTTGGCCCATTGGCCCAAAAGTTTTATGAGGCGATAACAGATATCCAATACGGCAGAGCCGAAGATCCCTTCGGCTGGATCGTGCCGGTTGATGAGGCATAGCAAGATGATTATCAAGCAAATGAGGGTCGGCCCAATGGACGTGTTTAGTTATGTCCTGGGATGCGAAGATACGCACAAGGGGCTGGTAATCGATCCGGCAGGAGAAGAAGAACGCATCCTTGAAACTGCCCGGGGCTTAGGCCTTACCATTGAATCCATTGTAAATACCCACGGCCATCCTGATCATACCTGCGGAAACCGCAAGATCGCAGAGCAGACCGGGGCAAAGATATATATGCACGCCCTGGATGATCAGTTCTTCAACACGCATGAGGGGCATTTCATGGCCATGCAGATGGGCTTTACACCATCTCCTTCAGCAGATGTGCTCTTAAAGGACGAGGATATCATCGCATTTGGAGACAACGGGTTGACCGTGCTCCACACCCCGGGCCATTCTCCCGGAGGCATCTGTCTTTATGTGGAGAACAACCTTTTCACTGGAGATACGCTTTTTGTGGGTGCAGTCGGGAGAACCGATCTACCAGGGGGCTCAATGGAAACCTTGCTCAGATCTATTAAAGACAGATTGCTTTCTCTTCCGGATGAAACGATTATCTGGCCCGGCCACGACTATGGAGGGAGCCCGACTTCAACTATTGCACTGGAAAAAAGACACAACCCCTACATCACGGACTTTCAACTCGCATAATGACGGACCCGACAACATCCCAAGAACAGGAAGCCCAATACGACTTTGTACCCAGCAATTTTCTGAGCAGCCTTTTTGGTACAGCAAAAAGGGTTTTGCTTTCGCCGAAACTTTTCTACAAGAGGATGAAAAAAGAGGGTGGGGTGCGAAATCCGGCCTTATTCCTTGTCTGTTGTGTCCTTATCCATACCCTGTTTGTCAGCCTATCTCTTAGGAATCCAACTATCGTCGTCCGGAATATAACATATGGAATAGCAATGCCTTTTGTGACAGCAGGAATACTCTTTTTTTTCATCACACGGTTTTTCAAGGCATCGGGAACCTACCAGGCAGCCCTCAGGGTAAACGCCTATGCAGCCGCAGTGAACCTGGTTACTTGGATTCCTATGGTGGGACTTCTCCTTGAGTTTTACCGGCTTTATCTGATTGCCTTGGGTCTCAGTTATGCATTTTCGATTAGAGTCTCCCGGGCTGCGCTGGCTATCTTAATGACATTGATCACGTATACGGTGCTTGGATATGTAGTGTACCATGTCCTGGGCGGCCAGGCGCCAACGGTTGCGCCCTGAGACACGCTATCAACCACCATAAAAGAGTCCAATCCGCTGGAAACGAAAATAGCCAAACAATTTCAGCCGTTTGCTGATAAGATAGGGAAAAACGGCCTTCCGCCCTTGGTTATTGATACCTTCAGGCATTACTATACCCTGTTGGTGCGAGGCGAAACCGGCTTAATCACAGAGGCAGACATCGATCCGGTGGGGGAAGGTGAGGTTGCTGACGCAGAAAAGCTTTCCGGGCTGACGGAGGCAGGACGAGCAGCCCTGGAAAAAGTGGTGGTCATTAAGCTGAACGGTGGCCTTGGGACCAGCATGGGCCTGTCCCGGGCCAAGTCCCTGCTGGAGGTCAAAAACGGTCTGACCTTTTTGGATATTATTGCCAGTCAGATTCTTACCTGTAGGCGCAAGTTCGGGGTCAACCTCCCTTTTGTGCTGATGAATAGTTTCAACACAGAGACCGATACGCAGGAGGCCCTTTCTTCCTATAAAGACCTTGCCACAGAGATCCCTCTGACTTTCTTGCAGCACAAATTTCCGAAGGTCTTTCAAGATGGCCTGACCCCTGCCATCTGGCCCTCCGACCCGGACATGGAATGGAATCCGCCAGGCCATGGTGACATCTACGCGGCCCTGATGAGCTCGGGCATGCTTCAAAAGCTTCTCGGTGCCGGCATCCGTTATGCGTTCATCTCAAACTCCGACAACCTGGGTGCAGTCGTGGATGAGACTATCCTTGGCTATTTTGCTAAGAATAACTTTCCGTTCATGATGGAAGTGGCAGATCGAACCAAGGCTGACAGCAAAGGAGGGCATCTTGCACGCCTAAAGAACGGTCGATTAACACTGCGGGAAATTGCTCAGTGTCCAGAAGATGATATGGAGGAGTTACAGAACATCAATGTCTACAGATACTTTAATACCAACACGATCTGGGTAAACCTCTTGGCATTGAAAGAATTACTTAAAGCCCATCGCAATGTGATCCGACTCCCCATGATTAGAAACCCCAAGACGGTTGACCCCAAAGATGAGTCAACGCCTCGTGTCTATCAGATAGAAACAGCTATGGGATCGGCTATTTCCATATTTGAAGGGGCTACGGCTGTTCGCGTGCCAAGGGCGCGGTTTGCCCCTGTCAAGAAATGCCAGGATCTTCTTGCACTCTGGTCCGACTGCTATGTGCTCACAGACGACTACCATGTAATCCAAAACCCTAATAGACGGCTGGCCACTCTGGAAGTAAGACTTGACGGCAGGTACTACAAGAAAATCGACCAGCTTAAGACGCGTTTCCCACAGGGGGTTCCATCTTTGCTTGACTGTGTGTCCCTTGAAGTTTACGGAGATGTGGTATTTGGAAAAGGGGTTGCAGTCAGGGACAAGGTGCTGATTGCCAACAGCACGGACAGCCAGGTCACCATTCGTGACGGAAGCGTTATTGAAAAGGATCTAGTCTTCGAGTAATGCCAATTGCCCTGCCCTACTTCTGTAAAGGGACGAGCGAGAAGGGGTTGTGCAAAGGTCTTTTTCTATCGCCTTTCGAACTCGTTTCCGGTTATGTTTGTCAATGCCCTTGCCGCTCTCTTGCGAACACCCCTGTTCTCATCTTTTAAGGCTGAAACCAACGGCTCTACTGCACGTGCATCTTTAATCTCACCCAATGCATCAGCTGCATAGCCTCTAACGGTTGCATCCTCATCCTTCAGCGCACAAACTAAGGGTTCCACTGCACGCCGATCCTTTATTTTTCCCAATGCCCTTGCTGAACTACTCCGCACATTCCAATGCTCATCTTTGAGTGCACAAATGAGGGGGGCTACCACGCTCGGTTCCTTAATCCATCCCAATGCCTCTGCCGCACTCGTTCTTACATGCGATTCGCGATCTTCATTCAGGACATCAATTAGGGGTTTTATTGCACGAAGATCCCCGATTTTGCCTAGTGCTTCGACTGCATGTCTGCGAATGAGCGAATCCGTATCCTTCAACGCAGCAATCAGAGGCCCTACTGCACGCGGGTCCTTTATCTCGCCAAGAGCTTCTGCTGCATGTCGTCTGACATGTGGATAATTGTCCTTCAGTGCGGCAATAAGAGGCTTTACCGCGGGTTTACCTATGCTTGTCAGTATGTCAACGGGTTGACTGCCAAGAGAATCAATGTGAGACAACTCATACTCTTTATCCGTGTAATGCATAACCTTTTTTTTATTCCAGTGAAGGCTTGCCGCAATTTCTTCTTCATCAAAACCTTTACCTTGAAGCGACCTAACGCTTAACAGTTCTGTCTCGGCACGTGGAATCAGTAGATACCCCTTGGCTTGCATGCAATGACCGATGCTTGTCCGATCATCCGCAACGGATCTGCACTCCTCAAGGTCCGACTTCAACACCGAATCCGGGGTGTCTTGCTGGTACCAAGCCATCTCTTGGGGCCATAGTAGATACCAAACCCTTTTGACGCTGCAAGCCATCAAAGAGATCGTCAACAGGCCTATGGCAAACAGCTTGAGCCAAGCGTACTCCCTCCCACTTGATGGGAGCGAGAGAAAAAGACAGGGGTGGCTTGTGGGTGGGCACCGACTCATTTCGGCGAGTGTCGAACAATAGCGATTACGCCCCCTGCAAGAATGAGGATAGTGCCCAGCCACAGCATGGTCATGCCGGGTTTGATACTGACTTCTGCAATCAGAGCAGGGGGAGATTCAACATGTTTCTTGGCAGCAGATTCGGGTCCGTGGTAGACAAAGCCAATCGTTTTGGCACCTGCGTCAATGCTCATGAGCGTCAAATAGGCATCTTTAGGGCCGGGCAGTTGTACCCGGCTTGAGGGTTCATTTTTTTCCCCTACAGTCATCATAGGTTTCAAGCTAACCGACTCGGCCCCTTTATGGGAAACCACAATATTGGCCCCCACCCTCATATGTCGAGAATCTTTTTTGCTCGTCATGCCTGATACATCAAAACGCTCAAAAGTAAGCTCATAGTCATGAAACTGTACCTTGTCTCCCTTTTTTACGGTGATGTAATCTCCCGGACCGTGTGTCTTCTTGCCCGGGTCAAAATCCACCGGAGACAGGTAAAAATCTGAAATAAATCCTCGCCGAATATGGGGATGGGCGAAACGTTTCATCTGGCCATCTGGGCCGGCTTCAGAAAAGATGTCCGGCCGTGCAATGAATTGGGCCGAACCCCTCTTTACCTCCACTGGAAGGTATAGGCGAACCCCCTTTCCCTCTCTTAAAAGTGTGGGGTTATGAAACTTCATTTCATAGCCCATGGCATTTTGCAAAGAGCCCTGTGCCAGTAGCAGTTTTTCAGAACGATCGTATACAGACGAAGCCACAATACCCAGAAACATCAAACCGACCCCTAGATGGGCAACCGCACCGCTAGAGATTGTAATTTTTTTTCTGATCAGTTTTACGGCCAACATCAGGCTCATGCCTGCGGCAGCCCCGGCAAACAGTGAAAGGAGAAACACTCCCATGCCCGGAAAGCCACTAGCCAGGGTGATGACCCCTGATGCGATTCCGCCTAGTGTAGCCCAGATCAATTTGCGAGTGAGCTTCGAAAAGGTGTTTTTCCCCCATGCCAGCAGGGGAACGAAGCCGAGCAGAAACAGCATAAGAATGCCGAGGGGCAGATTTGTATCCACATAAAATTGAGTTGAGACCTTTGAGGCTTTCTCAAGCACCCTGGTGATAAGGGGTGCTGATGTGCCTAGACCGATTACTATCGTGGAGAGACAAAGGATAATGATCGCGGCAATAAGGCCAAATTCCCTGGAAAAATAGCTCAGGCCTTCACCCTTCTTGGAAACAGGGATTTCCTTTGCCCTGGCCACAAAAAAACCGATGGAGATGGCCAAAAAAGCGAACATGAAGATGACCAGCCACCCGGTGATGCCAAGATCCACAAAAGAATGAACCGAAAAGTCGGCCAGAACACCGGACCTGGTTAGAAATGTACAGTATATGACGAGAAGAAATGAAAAAACAGCCAACACAAAGTTTGTCTTGCGCAATTTACGCCGTGTCTGCTGCAAAATCATGCCGTGCATTAATGCAATTACCGCAAGCCACGGCAGAAGGGACGCGTTTTCCACCGGATCCCAGCCCCAATAACCACCCCAGCCCAAGACCTTGTAGGACCAATATGCACCGATAATGATACCGGCCCCCAGGCTCACGAATGAGAAGGCCGCCCACGGGAGCGCAGGCTTGATCCATCCATCATATTCTCTGCGCCAAAGGGCGGCAACCGCATAGGCAAAGGGGACGGCAAATGCCGCATAACCCAGGAATACCACGGGGGGATGGATTACCATCCATGGGTCTTGCAGGAGCATGTTGAGCCCTTGGCCGTCAGGCGGGGTAAAAAGGAGTAATTCAAAAGGGCTCTGCTTGATCAACAAGATGGCAAGGAAGATGTGATTAAGGTTATAAATAAGCATTACCTGGGGTTCCATATCCTTTGCCTTGAACATCACCAGGATACCAAGCCAGGCCCCAAGTAATACCCATAGAAGGAAGCTGCCCTCCTGACCTGCCCAGAAGGAGCTGACAAGATACTCTAAGGGTAGATCACGGGACGAATATCCGGCCACATAGCTGTAGCGAAAATCGTGGTTCAGTATGAAGTGCATTAAAAGCATCGAGGCAATGGTCGCAAGTGTGGCAAAACCGACAAAACTGCTGCGGGCCGCGTATCGGGCCAACCTGTTGTCCCTATTAAAACACAGGACCGCGTAACATACCGATGATATACACACGGCAATCAGTCCTAACCACATCGTCACTTGGCCTGGATTGCTCATTCTCCCTTGACCTGCCCTTCATATTTTGTGGGACATTTGACCAACAGTTCTCTGGCTGCAAAAACCTGCTTTTTCGGTTCGTATTTGCCTATGGCCACAACCTTGGTTGCATCATTAAAGGTTGCGGGCTTGGGTCCGTCATATTGAACCACCATTTCGTCGCCGCCATCCTCCCGTAAGGTAAAAAACAAGCTGTTCTTCTTGAAATCATACCTCTTACTACCCCCAACCACAATGCCGGCTACCTGCACGGGCCGCTTGCTCACCTTGGCCTCGCCGACACTCACGTAACTGGTCAAGGAGGATTTGAAAGAATGCATAGCCATGATCAAGGCCACAATAATGACGATAGCGCCAATAATGTAGGATTTCTTTGGCATCTCTTATCCTTACGCTAAAAATTTCAGGGCTTTCATACCTGTTGCCGATTTATCTGTTAATGCGTGGACGAGTCTTCCAATTTTTTTATTCTTCGGTCCAGGATAAACAGATAAAAGGCTATGCCAAACCATACAACAAGATTAACCCCCATTACAAAATTTAAGCCCTCTTTCATCAATTTCCTCCGTATTTCGTTATTTGGTTAGTTTCCATCCATAAATGGCCCTTTTCCGCAATCGCCGACTTCGCCATAGTAGCCTTCTTGGCTACGACGGCTGAATCGGCGTCAAACTGCG
>JAIWEZ010000040.1:0-12351 GCA_048631945.1 Gammaproteobacteria bacterium
GAACCCCAGAAATCCTTGGCAAACCCGTGGGCAGCGATCGTGACCTCCAAAAGGCCACTTTTCCTTCTTTGATGGGGTTGCAAAAGGCGAAGTTGCATGCCCGCGAACTAATAGATACCGCCTTGGGGGAACTCGGGATCTTTGGCAAAAAAGGCAAGCCTCTTGCTGCCCTTGGACGCTATATTGTTGAGAGAAAGAGATGAGTCCAACACTCCATGTAAATGCCAGGGCATAAGTTCGAGGATAAGGAAAAGCGTCAAAACTGTCTACTTGGAATGAGGATTTAGTGTGAAATACTTGGATAAAATCGATTCTCCGGAAGACCTCAATCGCTTACAGCGATTCGAACTTCCAAAATTGGCCAGGGAAATCCGCGAGGTGATCATCAAGACCGTCTCCAAGACAGGTGGACACTTGGCTCCTAGTCTTGGGGTAGTCGAGTTGACCATAGCCTTGCACTATGTCTTTGACGTTCGAAAGGACAAGATAATATGGGACGTCGGGCACCAGGCCTATGCCCACAAACTGCTTACAGGCCGGCGAGACAGATTTCACACGCTGCGGCAATATGGTGGCCTGAGCGGCTTCACTCGCATTAGCGAAAGTCCATACGACGCCTTTTCCACAGGACATGCGAGCACTTCCATTTCTGCGGGACTTGGGATTGCATGCGGCAAGTGTCTGAAAAAGGATCCTGCCAAAATTATTGCGGTTATTGGGGATGGCTCCATGACCGGCGGCTTGGCCTATGAAGGGTTTAACCAGGCGGGTCACCTGCAAAAAAACCTTATTGTGATCCTAAATGACAATGAGATGTCCATTGCTCGGAATGTGGGAGTCCTTTCCTCGTTCTTGAGCCGAAAACTTTCTGCCAAATACTTTATGGACTTTAGAGAGGAACTTAAGGACTTTTTGAAGTCCCTTCCCAAATTCGGTGATGACGTATACAACCTTGCCAAGCGAACCGAAGACTCGTTCAAGGCATTTATTACACCGGGTATGCTTTTTGAAGCGTTCAGGTTTAAGTATTTCGGTCCCATCAAGGGGCATAGGTTGGACCACTTAATCGATACACTCCAAAATGTAAAGGAGATGACCAAACCTGTCCTGCTCCACGTCACAACGAAAAAGGGTAAAGGTTATCCGCCTGCAGAGCGCAACCCTACCTATTTTCATGGCGTCGGGTCTTTTGAAATCGCAACGGGCAACGGTATCTCTGCTCAGAAAAGACCTCCGACCTATACGGAAGTCTTTGGAAATACTCTTGTTGAGCTGGCCCGAAAAAATGACCGTATCGTGGCAGTCACGGCAGCCATGCCGGAGGGAACCGGGCTCAAGGCCTTTTCTGAGGCCTTTCCCGAACGTTTTTTTGATGTGGGTATCGCCGAGCAACATGCCGTCACCTTTGCGGCCGGCATGGCTATTGAGGGGTTTCGTCCTGTGGTTGCTATCTATTCCACCTTTTTGCAGCGAGCATATGACCAGATCCTCCACGATGTATGCCTTGAAAAGCATCCAGTGGTCTTTGCTCTGGACCGTGGGGGAATCGTTGGTGAAGACGGGCCCACGCATCATGGTCTGTTTGATCTTTCCTATCTTCGCAACCTACCAAATATGGTAGTCATGGCACCAAAGGACGAAAATGAGCTGCGACATATGCTAATGACAGCCCTTGAACATCCTGGTCCCATTGCCGTGAGGTATCCGAGAGGGTATGGCACAGCGCTTTCCATGGATGAGGAAATTCATACTCTTCCTATCGGCAAAGGAGAGGTACTCACCACAGGCACTGATGTTCTGATTTTGGCTATTGGCGTGACAGTTACGGCAGCCCTTGAGGCCAGCAAACAACTTGAAGACCAAAACATTTCAGCCACTGTAGTCAACAGTCGTTATATAAAACCCCTCGATGCTGAGTTGTTGAATCGACTTGCCAGGGAGATTCCATTCATCCTTACTGTTGAGGAAAACGTATTGCAAGGTGGTTTTGGTAGTGCGGTGCTCGAACACCTAGCAGATGAGGGCATCACGTCCAGCCGAGTAGTGCGGCTTGGAATTTCCGATACCTTTGTGGAACACGGCTCACAACAAATTCTACGTTCAAAGCACGGTGTTGATACACCTGCCATTGTAAAGGCCGTCAGGGATATGATCCAATGAATTCAGGAATTGCGAATTTAGGAATTAAATAAAGATGTTTGCATTCAAATCCCGAATTCCTCAATTCCTGAGTTGGACATTTTTGAACTTTTACAGACATAGCAGTTTGATTTACATCGTAAATCATGTGTGACTTAAATCCACAATCCGCAATCCGCAATCCACAATCCTATAACCTCGCTGTAGATGTCGGTGGCATCTTCATGAAAAATCCGGTGATGACCGCCTCCGGCACCTTTGGGTATGGACTGGAGTTTGCTTCGCTGGTTGATCTAAACAGATTGGGCGGCATCATCGTAAAGGGCCTTTCTCTCAAACCCTCTGGCGGCAATCCTCCCCCTCGGACTGTGGAGGCGTGCGGTGGAATGCTGAATGCGATAGGCCTTGAAAATGTGGGACTGGAAGCCTTTGTGCGGGAAAAGCTCCCTTTTCTTCAAACTCTGGATACTCCCATCGTCCTTAATATTTACGGCCACGAGACCAAAGCCTACGCCAAACTGGCTGAACGTATCCAGGATCTGGAGGGTATAGCCGGTATCGAGGTAAACATTTCGTGCCCGAATGTGAAAGCCGGCGGCATCGCCTTTGGGACCAATCCAAAGATGGCCTTTGAGGTGATAAAAGCGGTCAGAGAAAAGACAAGGCTTCCATTGATCGCCAAGCTTTCGCCAAATGTGACCGATATCAAGCCCATTGCTCAAAGCGTAGAGGAAGCAGGAGCCGATGCGATCTCACTTATTAATACGGTTACCGGAATGGCCGTGGATGTGGCGACACGCCGGCCGAAACTTGCCAATATTACAGGAGGGCTTTCCGGACCTGCCGTAAAACCGATTGCGCTACGAATGGTATGGGAGGCAGCACAGACGGTGAGTATCCCGGTCATTGGTATAGGAGGGATAATGGATGCCATGGATGCCTTGGAGTTTTTGATTGTGGGGGCCTTTGCCGTACAGGTCGGCACTGCCAATTTTGTCAACCCGCGGGTATCTATGGAGATTGTTGAAGGACTTGGATCCTATCTTGTGGAGAATAACATTCCGGATATCAGCCGGATCATTGGCAGCCTGAAAACGAGTGGGCCTAAAATTGCTCACAGGAGTGAGTAAAAGAAGCTGTTTCAAAACTCTTTTACGACTCCATTTTGGTCATTTTTGCCAAAAGTTCTTAGCGAAGCGAAGTGTTAAAAATTGTAACTGTTTGAGGGCGTTAGCACGAGTTTTACAATTTTAGCGAAGCAAGCTTAGAACTTTCAATAATGGCCAAACAGACCAAGGAAAAGGGTTTTGAAACAGCTTCTAGTCTATATGTGTCAGCAAAGCTTCTGCAAACTTAAGATCTTCGGGTGTGGTTATCTTGATGTTGCAAGGATCACCCGGAATCACCTTTACGACCTTACCACAGCGTTCTACTAATTCAGCATCATCCGTCCCTACATAAGCTTCTTTTTGAGATGCCACATGAGCTCCCATTATAATATCATAATGAAATGCTTGAGGGGTTTGGGCCATCCTGATCATGTGACGCTTCATGGTCAAAATCACACGGTCATGTTCATCTACGGTCTTTATAGTATCGCTTACCGGTACGGCCAGGATGCAGCCTCCATATTTTTTAGCCACCTTAACACACTGCGTGACCTGGTCGATCGTGACCAATGGCCGGGCGCCATCGTGGATAACCACCAGGCCAATCCTTCCGTCAATGGCCTTCAAGCCATTGTATACCGACTCCTGTCTTGTTGCACCACCTGAAACCAGATGAATCGGTTTGTTGGGTCTCAGGGGTTCTATTATCTCCTTTTTGCAATAGGGATCATCACCACGAGGGATTACCAGAAATATCTCTCCAACCGCATCGCATTTTTCAAAAGTGATAAGGGTATGTGCCAGCACCGGTCGGTTTCTCAGCGTCATGTATTGCTTTTTGGCTTGGGTCCCCATGCGGGTCCCCTGCCCTGCCGCCACA
The DNA here is from genome assembly GCA_048631945.1 of Gammaproteobacteria bacterium. Lineage (GTDB taxonomy): Bacteria > Desulfobacterota > Desulfobacteria > Desulfobacterales. The sequence goes on from JAIWEZ010000040.1 coordinate 4,129, forward strand.
ATAAGTGCGGCAACCCGGTTTGGTCGATCAGTCATGGTTCATATCAAAATATGGGGGTAAGATGGAGTAATGGATTAGAAGCCTCTGGGGCCGACGCTTATTGCTTCAGATAGAAAAGTTCTTTTGGCAACGGAATGCCCTTGCCCATTGAATCTTCACCATAGTTAACATGGGCCAGAATCCGGATGTCTTTCAAGGCGCGCACGTCGCCCTTAAAGACAACCTCCTTGATGCCCTCTTTTTGAATCTTGCCGCCTGCCCACTGGATGTCCAGGACGCTGCTTGCATCAAATCGATCAGAATCAACCCACAGTTCCACTTGACCGCCGTAATATTGAACGATCTTAGCTACCAACATACAGGGCCGACTGTGAAAACCAAGCTTTTGTGGTATGCCCACCACAGTGGATCCGCGCTCCATATTGTCATTCAAGATCTCATGTGCTAGATCCTGACCCTGCACCAAGAAATACCATATATAATAAAGACCATAATTGACAATGCGATCAAGAATATCTTCAGGCATAACAGCCTTGGCCAAAGTATCACGTACTTTTTTGTAAATGTTCTTGTAGCCCACCTCATGGAGGTGCCTTTCATAATAGTGCAAGAGACGTCGCGTAAGCTCTAAAAGGTGAAGTACTACTGAGATATATCCGCGAAGCCGTTTGAGTTTGATATCGTGAAAGCGGAGCCCACTTCTTTTCACATAAGTGTCAAAGGATGATTGCAGGCTGTGGACGACCATTTCGAATCGCCGTGCCTCTTGTTCATTAAAGCGGGAAGGAACAATGGCCTTAATCTGATCCAAGTCGTATGGTTCATAAAAACCCAATGTTTCAAATTCAACGGCTACTCTCAAAAACTCAGTTGTTATCTTGACAATGTTTTTTTTCTCTTCTTCCAGGTTCTCATCATCTATGTCAAACTCAAGACGAGTCTCAGTAGCTATTCCTGGAAAATCATCCCACGAAAAACGATCTTCAGGTAAATCAATGTGCAGGCGCCTCGCTGCTTTTAGCGCATTTATAGAAATTTTCCTCAAAGAATTTATCAGGAATTTGTGAGTGGCATATCCGCCCTCCTCAAACCCCTCGGTCTTTGCCAAGTCATACAATGGGAGTCGCTTGGAGATGTGTTTCTGGGAGTAACTGGCTTCAGACAGGTTTCTTACACTGGAGACCAGCTCGCGATAATAATACCAGTTGGAATTGTTTTTCGCACCGTGAAAGTCCAGGAAATCTTCCAAAAGCTTGGAGCTTGAGACCATTCTTGCATACAGTCTTTTGGTGAAGGTCTCACGGGCGGATTCGGTTTCGCAGACATAGACACAGCACCTCAAGAATTCCTCGGAAAATACCTGAACCTTTTCGGCAAAATCAGCCTTATGTTGAACAACCTTGGTTTCTTGCATAATCGGAAGCATATGTTAAATTTTTTTGACTTTTTTGGGTTCATGGGATCTTAACACAACAAACCCAACGAACTCTTGAAACTCAACTCAACAAGTTTTATGCCAGAGCAGACCGTAAGCCGAGTTCTGTTTTCCGTATCAGTCACCCTTTACGGAACAACGATCATTCATCTGAGGGTATTGGTTGCCCAATACCTCTTGCGACCGACCCGGAAGCTCGGACGGGCCGCCCTCAAACGCTTCCCTATTTGGTCTTACTCCGGGTGGGGTTTACCTAGCTTCCCCAGTCACCCAGGGAACTGGTGCGCTCTTACCGCACCTTTTCACCCTTACCCAGCGAGATAGGCGCGGACGCCAACTCACAGGGCGGTATCTTTTCTGTGGCACTTTCCTTCGCGTTACCGCGACTCCGCGTTACGGAGCACCCTGCCCTTTGGAGCTCGGACTTTCCTCTCGCGTCTTCAAAAAAAATCGAAGGAGCGAGCGATCGTTTGGCCTGCTCTGACATTTGTTGAGTTTATTCCATAATAACACAACAACCTCAAGAAACTACTTGTTTTTCAGGCCGAAGTCTCAGTTTTTTTCCAAAAAATAATTCGTTGACAATTAGGACAAAACTTCAGGGTGTCCTGCCTTTGAAGTTCATTGTACATCTGTGGGGGAATACCAAGGTGGCATTCAGAACAGGTTGCATTGTTCACCAACGCCAGCGCTATACCCCCGCTCGTTGCCTTGATTTGCTCATATTTTATAAAGAGTTGAGGGTCTATCGTTTGTATCAGCTTCTCCCTGGATTTCTCTACAGCTGAGAACTCCTCATGGACACGGGCAAGTTCTTTCGCTATGGCTGCTTTTTCGCTTTCAAGGCGATCCCGCATGGCTGACAGGCCTTTTTCCTTGGCCTCAAGCTCCTTGTTCAGCTTATCCAAATCCTCCAAGCAGCCCAAAGCTTTGTCCTCTTTATCTGAATTTCCCTTTTCGGTCTCCTCAATCTCCCTTAACAAGGCCCGATACTCCTTGTTGTTCTTGATACTCATAAGCCGGCCGCGGCTTTTCCTAATGTGGGCTATACCATCTTCTATCTCATCCTCATGCTCACGTTGGGTTTTATTCAAGTCTTGGATGCGCCGCTTATCAGCCTCGACATCTTCTTGAAGCCCTACCAATTCTTTTTCAAGACCTTGGAGTCTTTCAGGGCCCTCACGTATTTGCCACCTGAACCAATCCAACACTCTATCTTTTTCTTGAAGTTTTACTAAAAAGTCGATCTGCTTTTTCACAATGCTCTCCTTGACGAATTTAACGCAAACCCCTGAATTAATGTAATACTTTAGATTATAAGGCTATCAGGCTGTAATCAAAGGTAATAAAAGCAGTCTCGTTCCTGTGCGTATGCGTACACTTCAACTGCATATCCTCTTTTTGAAAGGGAGTTTTTCAAACCTGCCGCAAGGCTTTCTAACACTAAGTGCTCAGATGCAAAATGCCCTATATCAATCAATGCGCGCCCTGATGCCTCAGTCTTTCGTCCGTCATGATAACCAAGGTCGCCACTCACAAAAACCTGAGCATCAGAGGCAAAGAAATCCTGCAATAGGCCCCTTCCGCTACCACTGCACACAGCCGCCCGCCTGATCATTTGCCTCGGATCTCCAGCAACTTTTATCGTGTCCAACCCCAATACTCCTTTGATCATTTGGGCAAAGGCCTCGAGCGTTAATTCCTTGCCAAGATTTCCAATACGTCCCAATCCCACTTTCGATTTTTCCGCAACTGTGGGATAGACGTCATAGGCCATCTCCTCATAAGGATGTGTCCTTTCCAAGGATCTGATGACTCGTAATAGATCTTTCTTTAGTACCAAGGCCTCTATCCTGTATTCAGTGCTGTGGCTGATCTCACCCACCCGACCCATAAAAGGCTTGGCCGTGAGGCCCGGTCTGAATGTCCCGACACCCTTGGTCCGAAAAGACGTATGGCTGTATTTTTCAGTTTTCCCTGCGCCCGATTCAAATAGGGCATCTAAAATCTTCTCCTCGTACCCCACCGGGACGAATACAACCAGCTTATACTGGTCAACGTAATCGGGTGGTTTCAGTACCGTCGTGTCATGAAGCCCGACCTTTTCAGCTAAAATATCGTTTACCCCACCAATGGCACTATCCAAATTCGTATGGGCACAAAAGATTGCGAGCTTCTTTTCCAAGGCAGCCTGTATAATACTTCCAGTGGATGTCTCCAGATCAACAGAGGCAAGTGGATTGTATATCAGGGGATGGTGGGTAATCAAGAGACTAACCCCTTGTAGACAAGCCCTGTCCACAAGTTCATAAGTCGGATCAAGCGCAACCCATATCTTGTCGACCCGCCAGCCATGATGGCCGACCTGAAGGCCTATGTTGTCCCACGACTGTGCCAAAGAGGCCGGGGCAATCTCTTCCATCACCTCCATGATATCTCTCAGTGAGACGATCAAATGTTTTCTCCTAAAACTAAAAAAGGTGTGATCACAAGGATCACACCTTTTTTAGTCAGAACCTGGACCAAGTTTTTAGGGTTGGCTTTTTGTCATGACACCTGTTGTATATCCTTCCACACCCTACAATCATATTTTTTCCATTGGTGGGCCCACCTGGGTTCGAACCAGGGACCTACCGGTTATGAGCCGGTGGCTCTTCCAGCTGAGCTATGGGCCCGAAGAGTGGGTTGAGCCATTCTGTAGTTGCAACAACCCGTCTTGTCAAGAAAATTGAACTTATCGTAACACTTTACGTGTCTGAAAAAGGCCCGTTTTGCTCACAGTAGTGAGTGAAATCCGGCCTTTTTCAAAAAGCCAAACTCTTACAACTTATCAAATTTCCAGGAAGGCCTTCAGTTTGCGGCTCCTCGTAGGATGACGCAGCTTCCTCAATGCCTTTGCCTCGATCTGTCTAATCCGTTCTCGGGTAACCGCAAAATCCTTGCCTACCTCTTCAAGCGTATGATCCGACTTTTCTCCAATCCCGAATCGCATGCGTAGGACCTTTTCCTCTCTGGGTGTAAGGGTTGCCAGCACTTTTCGGGTTTGTTCGGCCAGGTTCAAATTGATAGCAGCATCAGAAGGAGACATGAACTTCTTATCCTCTATGAAGTCCCCGAGATGACTGTCCTCTTCCTCACCAATAGGTGTCTCCAGAGATATTGGCTCTTTGGCAATCTTCAATACCTTGCGTACTTTTTCCAGAGGAAATTCCATTTTTTCAGCGATTTCCTCCGGCATGGGTTCGCGGCCCAACTCCTGTACCAAATAGCGTGAGGTTCGAATCAGCTTGTTGATTGTTTCGATCATGTGGACCGGGATTCGGATAGTTCGGGCCTGATCTGCAATAGCTCTAGTGATGGCCTGCCTAATCCACCAGGTGGCATATGTGCTGAACTTATAGCCCCTCCGGTATTCAAACTTATCCACGGCCTTCATAAGGCCTATGTTTCCTTCCTGAATCAAGTCCAGGAACTGAAGCCCCCTATTGGTATACTTTTTTGCAATGCTTACCACCAATCTTAAATTGGCATTGATCATGTTCCCTTTGGCAATTCTGGTATTGTGCTGACCCTGTTCGATTCGGGCCAACACGCGCTTCAGGCCCTGACCGTTCATTTTCAATTGGAGCTTTTCTTGATGAATGGCTTCCAATATCTGACTTGCGCGTTTGACAATGCCTGAAAGTTCGGTTTTTTTCTGCTTATGCTCTTTCGATAACCTTGCGACAAATTTTGTTTTCTGCTTACAACCCTTGCGCATCTCGGTCAGCGTGACTCCCAACTGTGAAGCACATTGTGAAAACTCATGTTCCAGGCTGTCGAACCGAGTTATATAGCGTTCGACCTCATCCACAACAGAATTGATCAGTTTGGCATCCAACCTCCAATCCTTGATGTGTTCAAAGATCTTGTGGTTCCTACGATTTATACAGCGTCTCGCTCTACGACGGGCGTGGGGGTCCATCTTAGAAGAGAACAGGGATTCTCGGTAATGTGCGTTTTCCTGGTTTATTTCTTTGATAGCGTCAATAATCCTGCAAATTTTTTCAATGTGTACCCATTCTTCGACAAAGGTATCGACCTCATCCACGTCCCGCAAGACATCCCTTAGGCGAATGTCGCCTTTCGAAAGAGGATCTCCCAGTCTGATAATGTTCCCCACCCCAACCGTAGACAGCACGAGGGACTGCAAAACTTCCTGATCCCCCGCTTCTATTTGCTTAGCGATTACCACCTCATCTTCTCGACTCAGTAAAGATACCAATCCCATTTCACGAAGGTACATCTTAACTGGATCAGTAACCCTGCCAAATACATCTTGCTCCGGTTTCGGAGGCGCAGCCGCCTTCTTTCCGGTCTTATGCCCCATATCCGGTTTAAGTACACTGACTTTTGTCCCATCGATCACTGCGATATCAAGTTCGTCAAAGACCATTATCATTTTATCGATCTGGTCGGGGGAAACCGAACCTGCCGGTAAGGCATCGTTTAGCTCTTCATAGGTAAGGTAGCCGCGCCTTTTCCCTTTGGTTATCAATTTTTGCAAATTCTCAGCCTTGGTCTTCTTGGGCATAGGAATTTTTCCTCCAAACCTAACAAAAGGTTGTTATAAAAAAGCTTCAACGTGCTGTTGAGCACATTTTTGTTTCTCAGCAAGGAGTTGATTCAACAACTCTTGGTTATTGGTCCTTTCGGCCTCTTTAATTTTTTTTGAAAGTAGCCTAATTCGTCGCTTTCTGAGGTGGGCTTGATACTGTCTCACAATCTTGTGACAACTTTCACGATCCGCCTGTATCTCTTCCATCAACAGGGAAGAGATCAGGTTCCTCACCCGGGCGTCATCTGTCTGTGCGATCAGATCAGCCCCTGTTACAGGTCTGTTTGAAGTGGATCTCTGCAAAATCATGCGCCCTAATGCCTTAAGCTCAACTCTTTCAAATCCCTCTATAATTTCTTGCGGATTGAAATCGGGCACCATCTCCGGGCATTGCAGCATCATTGCTACGAGGACCTCTTCAAGTCTTGAGTTTTGCCGTGGCTTGGGTAAAGAGACGGCCTTTTTGTCCTTAGTTGCTGAGATTCTCACCTGTTCCAAGATGGCCGATTCATCGATGTCCAGACGCTCTGCTAAATCTCTTATGTAGACCGAACGACTTACACCGTCGAGTAAAGTGCCAAGAGGGCCTTTCAATGTTTCAATAATACGCACCTTGCCTTCCAGAGAAAGACCATGTTTTTTAATTGCAGACACTATAAGGAAAGGCATAACACTCATGGCCTTTTCGGTTTCCTTAAGAAACCCGTCAACACCAACTGCAAAGATATAGGAATCCGGGTCCTTTCCCTCAGGAAGAATCAATATGCGAGGATCAACCTTCTCTTCCAGAAACAGGGGCAGACTGCGTTCAGCAGCCTTTATGCCGGCCTCATCTGAATCAAAGACAAGGATCATTTGCCGGGCATACCCTTTCATGATGCGCACGTGTTGCCGCGTCAGGGCCGTTCCGAGGGTTGCTACCACACTTTGTATGCCGTGACAGTGTAAGGCAAGCAGGTCAAAATAGCCTTCTACGATAAAGACTGAGCCGCTCTGGCGGCAGGCATCTTTAGCAACATTCAAACCGTACAATGTTCGACTCTTGTGATAAACCGGTGTATCAGGTGAGTTAAGATACTTAGGGAGACTGTCGTCCAGGCAGCGCCCACCAAAACCCAATACCGTCCCCTGGATATCAGTAATGGGGAATATGATCCGGTCGCGAAACCGATCATAATATCTTCCATTTTTTGCAACTACCAGACCTGCTTTTTGAAGATCATCGAGCGGCACCCCTTTTTTTGAAAAGTATTGTGTCAGACCGGTCCACGACTTCGGTGCATACCCCAGCATAAAGCGGTCTTTGACCTCCGGTGTCATTTGCCGCTTACTCAAATACTCCCTTGCTCGTTTGCCTGAAGAGGGATGGGACAAAATCCCCTTGAAATAATCGGCAGCCTCTTTGTTTATCTTGAACAACCCTTCTCTCTCTTCCAACTCCTTCTTTTTAGTAGGCGACATCCTACGAGTCGGTATCTCAATTCCGTATTTTTTTGCCAGAAACCCCACAGCCTCCGGAAAACTCAGATTATTGTATTGAACGAGGAAACTAAAAACATTGCCCCCCTGTCCACACCCAAAACAGTGAAATATCTGCTTCTCCTCGCTGACAGTAAAAGAGGGCTTCTTGTCAGCATGAAATGGGCATAACCCTATGAAGTTCTTGCCGGTTTTTCTTAGAGCAACATATTCTGAAATTACATCAACTATATCTGCTGTATTTCGAACATGAGCAATGATATCTTCGGGTATAAAACCAGCCAAGAGTGATACCCTCTATAATATGAATTCCAACAGGTTAGCGGCTTAAGTGCTTTCTCACTATTTCATTTACAAGGCTTCCATCGGCAGAACCGGCCAATTGGCCCATCACCGTTTTCATCACCCGTCCCATGTCCTTCAAGTCTTTTACGCCCAGTTCTTGAATCACCCCGGCGACAATAGTGTGCTAACGTATACCGTATCCTTTTCCTTTGTTGCGACAATGAGTCGGTTATGGATCGTTTTTTGTAATGACATGTTTATGTTCTCTATAGTCAGCCCAGGGGGTTGTCTTCATGGGAATGGGATACCTTGGATACATGAATTGCAAGAAGCGAATAAGTGTGACACCCGGGATTTTGTATAAGCGCCTAAAATGGAATTCACCTTAGGTGTTAGAGGATAGGCCATCGTTAGGATAGTCAACTCC
>JAIWEZ010000041.1:0-12070 GCA_048631945.1 Gammaproteobacteria bacterium
CCGAACCGTGAACCCTGAACCCTTGTAAAGTAGACTATAACCTTTGAACCCTGGTCGCCTCTGGCGCCGCCGAAGGCGGGTAAACCTTGAACCCTGAACCTGGAACCGATCACTTTAGGTTGCAAACTGTTATTCTATAATTGCCAAAACGTCTCCCCGCCTTACTGAGTCTCCTTCATTGAAGAAAATTGCCTTAACAGTACCGTCCACTTCTGAGGCCAGCGCATTTTCCATCTTCATGGCTTCAAGGATCATGATGGTGTCATGAGCCTTCACCTTGTCTCCCACTTTAACCTCATAGCGTATGATCATGCCCGGCATGGGGGCAATAATTGGAGTCCCTTCGATATCTTCCGGTGTCGGCTCGGCTTCCAGTTCGACAGACGGACGAGGTATTTGAGGAAATGCTCGTGTAACCACCTGAAATGCAGGAGGCCCGCCCACCTGCTCCATCTCCACCCGATGGTACTCGCCGTCAACATACACATTGAAGATTTGCAGGTTGTCGCCCTTGGGGGGTACAACCTTGTCCGGTTTTTCGACAACAAGGCCCAACTTGGCCTTTGCCACCAAGGCATCCCTGTCCTTGGCTTCCTCCAAGGAAATGGGTTTGGTGTCAGGGGAAGGCGTTGTTTTCCCATACTTCCATTCTAAAAAACGCTTTCCTGTTACCGGATAGAGAGCAACGATAAGCTCATCTTCAAGGGTCTTGGCCAGGCCGCCGGCTTTTGTCCTCGCTTCCTCCAACTCAGGCTCCAGTACATCAGCGGGCCTGGAGGATATCGGTTCTTCACCACGAGGATATCCCTTTAGTGCCTTCTTTTGAACCTCGGGGTCCACGGGTTTGGGAGGTTTTCCGTATAGCCCGTAACAATAATCCTTAACCTGGTCCGTAATCATCTTGTATCTCTCGTTCTCATTGTCGAACAGCACGTTATTCACTGTTTGTGTCCCCACGATCTGGCTGGTGGGTGTGACAAGAGGTGGATAACCAAGTTCTTTGCGTACCCTAGGCAACTCTTCAAACACCTCATTGATACGATCCAGGGCATCCATCTGGCGAAGTTGGTTGACCAGGTTCGAAAGCATGCCTCCCGGCACCTGGTGCATGAGGACACCGGTGTCCACAACGGCCAATTTTGTATCATCCATCAGATGACGATACTTGGGAGCGATCTGTTCCAGGTGTTGGCCCAAATCAAACAGGTGCTCTAAATCGAATCCTGTGTCCCGGGACGTTCCCTGAAGCGCCACTACAATGGCTTCAACGGCCGGATGGGAGGTCCGCAGGGCAAAGGGGGCCAAGCAACAATCGATGATGTCAATGCCAGCTTCAATTGCCTTTAGGAATGTCATGGAGGCCATACCTGAAGTGTAATGACTGTGAAGATGAAGGGGCACCGTCACCTCTTCCTTCAAGGTCTTAACAAGCTCAAATGCATCATATGGCGCCAAGAGCCCGGCCATATCCTTAATGCAGATGGTGTCTGCCCCCATATCCTGGAGGCTCCTGGCCTTGTTAATATAATAATCGATATTAAAGACTTCACCGCCCATTTTGGCTTTGGTAAGGGAATAACAAATAGTCCCCTGGAAATGCTTGCCATTGTCCTTAATAGCCTTGACGGATGTACGAAAATTCCTGAAGTCATTTAGTGCATCAAAGACCCTGAAGATATCTATGCCTGCCTCGCATGCCGCATCTAAAAAGGCCTTGACAACATCGTCGGCATAGTGGCGATAACCAACCAGGTTTTGACCGCGAAGTAACATAGAAAGAGGAGTCTTCTTGATGTAGGGCTTTAAGGTTTTTGGCCTTTCCCAGGGATCTTCGTTCAAAAAACGGTGCATAGCATCAAAGGTGGCGCCACCCCAGACTTCAATGGCGAAAAACCCCACCTGGTCCATTTTCTCGGCGATCGGTATCATGTCTTCAGTTCGCATACGCGTCGCAAAGAGGCTTTGGTGACCGTCACGGAGGGTCAGATCCATAATCTTTACCGGATTTCTTGCCATTTCTTTCTCAGTCATCTGTAACCTTTCCTTACATAAAGGTTGGGGGCACCCCCACGGTAAAATATCTTGCTTTCACATCCCCGGTGTTTCGTACACCATGAAGTACGTCCGAACGATGCCAAAGCACGTCCCCAGGCTCCATAACAAAGCTTTCCTTACCAACCACGTATTCGATGCACCCCTCCAGAACAATATGGACCTCCTCCCCTTCGTGTATGTAAGGCTCCACAACGTCGTTTGGCTCAACCGTGGCCATAATCCCTTCCATGTGTTCTGTCTTGAATTTCAGCCGAAATTCCCTGTCGTTCATTCTCCTTACGGCCTGATATTGGCCAATGCGCTTCAAGATGGGTTTATCCATGGGGTCCTCCTAAGATTAACGTCATGAAATTACTACAATGCTCAGTTGAAAGCTTGTGAATAGCATATTTACCTAACTTGTCAATTATAAATGAAGCCGGGTTTTGAGTCTTGACTTTCACTAATGGCTAATCCTAAGATACAAATAGGCATGACCGGAGGATTTTGTAGGGGCAGAATGGAGTATGAACCAAACACGGAAAGGAGTCTACCTTGGCGGTTACATTATATGATACGGTCTTTCCTGACTTGAATTTGCTGAGACAAGGCAAGGTAAGGGATATGTATGATCTGGGAGATGCCCTGTTAATGGTTGCAACAGACCGCATCTCCGCCTTTGATGTAGTGATGCCGAGTCCCATCCCGGGGAAAGGTCGCATCCTGACCCAGATGTCAATGTTCTGGTTTGAAGTGATGGAAGGTCTTATTCCAAACCATCTCATCACTGCTGATGTGGACCGATTTCCACAAGCGTGTCATCCATATGCCGACAAAATAAGGGATCGGAGCATGCTGGTTCGCAAGGCCGAACCCCTTTCAGTAGAATGCATTGTTAGGGGATATCTCTCGGGTTCCGGCTGGAAGTCGTATCTGGAATCCGGGAGGATCTGTGAGATGAGACTTCCCAAAGGTTTGATAGAATCCGACCGGCTCCCGGAGCCCATGTTTACTCCCTCGACCAAGGCGGACATCGGAGCCCATGATGAAAACATTTCCTTTGAACAGGTCGAAGATATCCTGGGTAAGGCTCTGACCGCCCGCCTCAGAGATGTTAGTTTGGCCATCTACAAAAAGGCGGTGGAGTTTGCCGAGCCTCGCGGCATTATAATAGCAGATACCAAGTTTGAGTTTGGCCTGATCGACGACGAACTGGTCTTGATCGATGAAATCCTTACCCCTGATTCTTCCCGGTTTTGGCCCAAAGATACCTATCGGCCCGGCGGACCCCAGAAAAGCTTTGACAAGCAATATGTGCGAGATTACCTTCTTTCACTTGGCTGGGACAAAAGACCGCCTGCTCCTGAACTCCCGCCAGAGGTTGTTGAAAATACCCGCAGGAAATATGATGAGGCATTGCTCAGGTTGACGGGCGTGAAATGAGTGAGTGTTGGAGTCCAATTGTCGCCAACTCCTATATTCGGATAATCACTTGATACCATGGTAGTTGTTTCTCGGCCAATAAAATATGCAGACAAAGTTGTTCCCATTGCCGAAATTGACACAAAAGATGACACCTGCCGATTGAGTCTGCGTACCGACCCAGACGCACTGCTTGTCTCTATACGGACCTTAGGCCTTATTAATCCACCGGTATTGAGACAGCGGCGGGACTTGAAGTATCAAATCGTATGCGGCTTCCGCCGGATCATGGCTTGCAACTCTCTGGGCATGCGTGAAATCAAGGTGCGGGTCCTAAAGGAAAGTTTCACTGAGGTAGACGCCCTTAAGCTGGCAATACTCGATAACCGATCTCACAGGAAGTTAAGCGTTGTCGAACAAGCACAAGGTATTCAAAAGCTCTCTGCCCACCTGCCTCGTCAAAACCGCCTTGAGATTCTCTCCTCATTGCTCGGATTTCCAGAAAACCAGAAGGTATTTAACAAGATAAAGGCATTGTCTCTGCTTCCAGTAGTCATACAAGCAGGTGTAGAGGATGAAATCGTTTCATTTGAAGCAGCAGTCGATTTGAATGGATTTTCCCATGAGGATAGCTTGTCTTTTTTTGAACTTTTCAGGGTACTAAAGCTGAGCCAGAACAAACAAAGGGAGGTCATTACGTTGGTTCAAGAGATAGCGCTACGTGAATACCTTAAACCTGGAGAAGTACTTCAATCCGAGGAAATCAGGACAATCCTGGAGCGGCCTGAGTTGAATAAAAACGAAAAGGGTTCGAAGGCTAGGGCCTATTTGAAACGGCGCCGGTTCCCGACGCTGACTAAAACTGAAGAAAGGTTTTCAAAAGAACTAAAGGCCCTAAAGCTGAACGAACATATCAAAATAACCGCACCTCCTTACTTTGAAGGGGGCCCACATAAGCTACGCATGACCTTCAAGAGCATGAAAGATTTTAACGAATGCAGAAAGACTCTCGATGCTATGGCCAAAAACCCTGCTCTGAAAAGGCTCCTGGAGCCTTTTGAGTCATAAGTAAGGCATGATTTCCAGGCTATACATCGATGAAGCGGTCATGCACCATCCTGTTGTTGGCGCTGTCCAAAAATCCCTCCCCGCCATCCCGGTCTCTGTTGTGCCTGACGCGGTGAAGGTACACGAAGCCCTGGCTGCTATGAAAGACCCCATAGCCGCTGGAAAACGTATGCTCTTTCTTACCCGCAACAGAGGGCCATTTATAAAAAAATGTCCCGGGACTAAATCGTATACCTGTTGCGGCTACCAAATCCTTCATATAGGAACCTACTGCACGATGGACTGTGCCTACTGCATACTACAGGCCTACTTTCACCCTCCATTCCTCCAGTATTTTGTGAATCAAGAGAGGCTCTTTAAAGAACTGGACGACATCGTCAGTTCAAGGAAACCCCCATTTCATAGGATCGGCACCGGGGAATTTACCGACAGCCTGATATGGGAACCATGGACTGAGCCTTCTAGATCCCTGGTTCCCTATTTTGCTCAACAGGACCGGGTCGTACTGGAGTTGAAAACAAAGACAAGTTCAGTTGAAAACCTCAGGGGATTGGAACACAACAAAAAGACCATTGTAGCCTGGTCCCTCAATCCCCCGGCCATTATCCGCAATGAGGAACGTGGCACCGCCAGTATGAGGGCACGTCTGAGGGCTGCCGCTCAGTGTGAGGCATGGGGGTATCCCCTGGCTTTTCATTTTGATCCTTTGATCTTGTACGAGGGTTGTGAAAAGGACTATGAAAGGTTGGTAAGAGAGCTTTTTACAAGCGTGTCGGCCCAAAACATTGTCTGGATTAGTCTTGGCTCCTTTCGCTTCATGCCGTCCTTGAAACCGATCATCAGGAAACGATTTCCAAAATCGAGAATCATATACGGTGAGTTTATTCCGGGTCTGGATGGCAAAATGAGATATTTCAAGCCACTGCGCATCGAACTCTATAGAAAAATGGCAGCCTGGATCAGGGCGCTGGCCCCTGATGTGATGCTCTATTTTTGCATGGAGGACCAGGAGGTATGGAAAAGGGCCCTGGGTTTCATACCTGAAGATCGAGGTGGATTACCCAGAATGCTGGATGAAAGTGCCGCACGGCATTGTGGGGTAGTCATTTAGGGATTGACGATTTAGGCGCTAAGTTCTGAAATTCGTGTTTTTTCTGGCAGAACATTGTTGCTGTGTTCAACAAAAAGTGAACTAAAGTGCCTAAAGTGAGCTAAAGTTAATGTGCACGCCTTCGGCGTGGTCAGTCTTAAAAACAGGTTGCGCCAGAGGCGCATTCCTCAACTTTAGGCACTTTAGTTCACTTTAGGCACTTCTTTTTGGTTCCGGCTTGTCCGGGTTAGGTTAGGAGTGGGACGAGCTGGCCTTTCGATTAGCCCAATGTAAGAAGGAAAATTAGGCGAGAGGAATTCGTTTAACAGTCTAATGCCTCGAATTATAAGCATTTTCACGAAAAAACATTGAGTGCTTTTTCCCCAAAATGCTCAATGTCGTTCGCAAAAGACTTTTTAAGTTTTCATCAATGAGAAGTTAGAACAACCAAACCGTTTTTCGCCAGCAGAGTTTCCGTGCCGGGAAGGAATTGGCTTATCACGGTCTCGCTCAACAAGAGCCCTGTAAGCACTCCGACAAACACACACGCCAAGGATATCGCTAAATGTTTCATCTCATCGTCCTCCGTCTGATTATTAAAGACTTGCCTCCTGAAACCACGAGACAGACCGGGTCGGCACCAAGCAGGAGTCTGGAGCCGTTTGGAAGCTATTATATCAAGTACCATGCCAATTCGTGTGGTCGCAAAATATAGTAACAGTTCTAAATGGTTAGCCAGAGAGAGACAACGGAGAAGGGAAAAAAGTTCACATTTTTTCGCCATGCAGAGGAAGAATATCGCACCGAAAAAGGAAAAAAAGTTCACATTTCTGGGCAATTTATTCGTCGCGTTATATTTACTGCCACTTTGAACGATTAGAGTTACAGGACTAATTCGGATGGTTTACATATGACGAGGTGTGAGTTGAGTGATAGTGAAGTACATTGGACATATCGTACAAGCTATGTTAGCATATTAAATAGTTCCAGGATTAGGACAGCCGGCAACTCTGGTGAGGTAAGAACATGAAACTGGTCCTTAACGTCATTCTTGTTCTCATAACGTTTTTTGCGTGTTATATCGAGGATATCTACCTTTTCGTTCTGCCGCCACAAACAAAAGAAGTTGTTCCCTTCACTTTCCGGTCCCAACGATACTTCAACTTCGATCAAGAAAAGGCCCTTGGTGGCAGGCGGGAAATAGCTCTTTCCCGGTATGTTCCTCTTTATACCTATGTTCCTCATAGAGTAGATAAAGCAAACAAAGAAATGGATGCTTTAACCGAAACGGTTTTCACACTTAAGGACCGGAAAGCGTCTGGACAACAGGGTCTTTTGGATTATCTTCACATAGAGTACGGCTTACTGTTTGACCCGGAGGTGGCAGCCAAGATCCTCGCATACCAAGATCTTGAGAACCTTGTAGCAGGTATACTTACTATCGAGGAATCGATACTGCAAAACAGAATTCTGGAAGACCCGGACCCCCTCAAGGGAAAGAAGACAATCGAGATTCTCTATCCTGACCCCGCGGGCATAGTGGTCCATCCTGCCGGTGATGTAATTACCCTTAATGAGGCCCGTCTTGTGCTGCACGAGAAGGTCAATCAACTCTTCTGGCAGGTGGATAAGGGAGTTTTAGACCCGGTTCTTCAGATATCTCTTTTAACTCTTATGCCAAACCTCAAGTACGACCATAAGGAGAATGATAGGAGGATCGAAAATATCATTCGGCGGTACCCCTCTAACGTTATTCCTTACAAACCAGGAGATATCCTTGTGCCTTTTCGAAAGGCTTTGGGTGAGGAGGATGTACTTTTACTAACTGCCTATCGGGATGAGGGAAAGAAAGACCTGTATGGGAAGGCCTTCTGGATGCTGACTGCTACACTTTTCATGGTAGTTCTTTATAATTTGTTCCTCTCGAAAATACTGTGGGCGGAGTGGCGGAAGAAACCTCCCGCCCAATTACTCCTCTCATTGCTTATCATAACCATTTTTCTTTGCAAGGCGTGCCTCTTGTTTACTGCTTTTCCTATCTATATAGTTCCCTTCGCCGTTCTCCCCTTACTTATAATTCTGTTGCACAATGAAAGAGTCTCTGCCACTTGGACTACGGTTATAGGTGCGATGATGTTAAGTCTGTTTTTGGATCGCACATGGGATATCCTGCTATTCTTTGTTTTCGGCGGGGTGGTGGCTGTGTTAGCCTCATTAAAGATACGAAAGCCGATTCATATCTTTTTCCCTTCAGCAGTGGTAGGCATCATAAACGTGGTCATAATCATGGCGTTCTCAATGGATTGGGGAACTCTCATCGGCTTTTCCGGGGAATTGCAGAAAATCGAGTTCTCCTCGGTAACTGAAATTTTTGGCAAGGGGTTGCTTGAGAATATGGGGTGGGCCTTTATTGGAGGCCTTGCAGCAGGCCCCGTGGTGCTTCTCCTATTACCTTTGCTGGAGGTTGGTTGGCATACAGCTTCTACGTTTAAGCTGAATAAGTATGCGGACCTTCAAAACCCCCTCATGAAGGACCTTTTGACCAAGACCCCGGCCACCTACCAACATACCATGTCGGTTGCATACCTCGCTCAGGCAGCGGGACAGGCCATCGGGGCCGACACCTCCCTGCTTACTATTGGAGCCTACTACCATGACATTGGAAAAATAGGGGACCCGAAGCTTTTTGTGGAAAATCAATCCGGGAGGAAGAACCCTCATGATGATTTAGATCCCCTGGAGAGTGCCAAGCTCATCATCAATCATGTTGAACATGGTGAGAAGATCGGACGAGAGATGGGGCTGCCCCAAGTAGTTTTGGATTTGATCCGCCAACATCACGGTACCCAACTTGTTGAGTATTTCTACAACAAGGCCGTCAAGGCAGGTGGGAGGGACAAGCTTCGCAAGCAGGATTTCCGGTATCCTGGGCCAAAACCCCAAACCGTTGAAGCAGCAATATTGATGATCGTCGATGCGGTGGAGGCCACCTCCCGCTCCCTTCAGAGGCCCACACGGGCGAAGATCGCGAAGGTGGTTCGCCTTCTAGTCCTAAAGCGGATGGCTGACGGTCAGTTCGACGAATGCAACTTTTCCACTCGCTACCTTGCCAAGATAGTCCAAGTATTGGTCGATTGCATGGAGGCCTCCTTGCATCCCCGGGTGGAATATCCATGGCAAGAAAAGGAGAAAGAGCGGGTGGGCCCCAGTCTCAACGGGGATTAGGAAAACAGCGTCAACTTGCCGGCTTTTATAAGTTTGCAAGCCTGAGCAGCAAATCTGGTTAGCAAGACAAGCCAACTGTATATGACAATCTCATAGCACTTACATATTGACAGAGATACCCTCGTGTTCCACCCTGTCTCTATCATGCGGCAATACACATGAAGAGGATTCAGATGGTGCTGAATATTCAAAATCTTCTCAAACAATCTATCTTGTCCTTGATTGGCTTAAAACGATTGTAAGGTTTAGTTTAATTTTTAATGCGGATCGCAATATAGCAAAAAAAATTAAAAGTCAAGCAAATTCGAACGGTTCTACTTATTTTTAAAGGGTTAGCTCTAAATGCTCTTAAAATCTACCCGCTATATTAACGTGTGCCCATCCATTAATCGTAAAAACTCAATGGGCACAAGCGTAAGTTTCCAATTCAGAGATGAGCAATTTTCCGCAAGATCAAGGAAAACAAGGGGTTGCGCGGAGGCGTACTTATGTATTTCGAGGATTAAAATTCGAAGCCTGACGCCGCATCACGAAAAAATGACAGTTTTGCAAAGGTCTCTAAAGGAAGAGAGAAATAGCGGGGCATCTATATGGACGAGGGTCTTATCCGTCCGGATCGGCGATGGTGCTGTTGCGCAGCTTGAACCGCGGGCCCCGGTTCGAATAGGCCGCGTTGCCTACCATCTCAAGGATCTTAGCTCCGTTTATAATGTGGAATCCTGGGGCATTCGCCCCTGTGACCTTGTTAAGGTTGAGCTTGAGCGCGGTGGCGCCATTGACCGCAATGCCGGGGCCACCGCTACCTGACACGATGTTTTCCTCAAGGATACCGACAGCGCCGTTCGAAAGCCCAATGCCCGCGTGGCCTGCGTCGTACACGAAATTTCCGACAAACCGGACGGGCGCCTGCATCGATCCAACTCCATTGCATGAGATGGCCGGCCGTAGCTTTCCGTTGTTGTACACCACATTCTTGGCGACCGTAGGATGTGCTGGGCGGTCGATCGGATGTTTGCCCTGTGGGGAACCAACCTTGCTCAGGATTCCGCCACCTGGGTTATCGTGGATGATGTTGCCGATGATCGAAGGTGCCGCGCCATGCTTGACCCCTATACCCGGCGAGGGCTTGTCGCCCAGTTCCTCGTCATTGTTAAGCAGGACCTCGTTGCCTAGGATGTAAGGAGAGGAGAAATGGTTGCACCCGATACCCAGCCCCAGATGGTCGCTTATAATGTTGTGGTAGATTACCGCCTCGGTCCAGTGCTTCACGTTCGCCCATCTGAAGTCGCGTTCTGAACTTTTCTCTTCCTGATCCGCATACACTACGTGGTTGCCGATGCCCGTGCTTCCGTTCTTTCGCACATTGCAGTTTACGATAACAGGACTCGCGCCCCGCACATTGATAGCGTGGGCGTGCCCAGGTTTGTGGTGGTCCTGCTTGGGAAGATTCTGGATGGTAAAGCCGTCGACGACGGTATTGCGGCCCACGCCCGGGTTGAAATCAATCATGCCGTGATGAGATGGTTTCGACTTTGAACCATCAATGACGGTGCGCAGTGTCCGGCGTGGAAGTTTCAACCGTGCGCCCTCAACGGTTACAAGCCTGTCTCCTCCCATCGCCGAATCCGAGACGAGCTTCACGCCGTCCTTCATCACGATTAATTCGAAGTATGTGCCGGGCTTGACGACGACGACATCGCCGCGCTTGGCGGAATCTATCGCACTCTGGATTGTCTTGAAGTCATCCGGAACGGTTAGACGCCTGCCTTTGTGGAATATGGTGTCGATCAACGGCCGCGCCTCCTCCTGCGCTGCCGTTAAGGCAATATCGACTGCAGAGTCGATGGAAGGGGTTTTTACCTTCTCCAGTGTCTGAAGTTTCAGGATCTTTTCAGGAATGCCGCTGACTTTATCCAGCGCCTCGCGCTTGCGGATCTCCCAGCTCTCCCAGACGGTGTCCAAACGGTCCTCGGCTTGGCCGACTACAACCAGAACAGCTACAAGCGCCACGCCTGTTGCAACGATCCTCCCGATTCTGTTCATCGCAGTCCTCGCCGGATGTCGGTTATCAAACTGAGACCTTTATCCCTTTGAGCGGTTATCAAGAATTTTGGGGCACCCATACGGGTGAAACGTTGTACTACTTCTAATCGGATCCCCATTCACTGTCACAGGGCCTTTAGGTTGCGCCGCCGGAAGTAGATGAGGGCCCGCTTTTGACTCATGAGAACTTGCTTATGGACTATAGAGAATTTCAGCTTGTGTGTCAAGGAAAACGGATCACTATACAGGGCGCACTTGGGATAGCTGTTGGCCGGCACTATGCTTGCTGCACGTGCTTTACGAGGTGCCCTAATTCAGGGAAGATGAGTTGTTTGCAGGCAAGCTTGCAAGCCTTGAGGCTGCCGGGTATGCAAAAGACGAGGGTTTGACCGATAACGCCTGCTGTGGCCCGGGACAGAATGGCGGCCGAGTCGACTTGCTCATAGCTCAACTGGGCAAAAAGGGGACCAAAGGCAGTGAGCTCCTTGGTGAACATGGGTCGGATTGCCTCGATAGTCACATCAGCATGACTGATCCCAGTGCCTCCGGTTGCCAGGATTACATGGGGGCCGTGCTCCTGAATGACTGTCCGGATAGTATCTGCGATGACATCATTATTGTCAGGGATAACTTTGTGAAAAACGACTTTGTGCTTCTTCTTGGCCCGTTTTTTTATCCAGTTCCCGCTCTTGTCATCGGCAAGGCTGCGGGTGCTGGATACGGTCAGAATGGCAAGTATAAGCGACTTGGGAGCATGGGCCTTATGTTCTTTGGTACTCATGGTAATACCTTTCTGGATTAAGCGACTGGGATGGCCAAGCCAAGGTTCGTCATAATGACCATTTCCTGTAATCTTCTCTCCAAGCATTGTCAAGGCGAAAACTTCCACCTTGTAAGGCTAGAACAATAGCCGTTAAGGGCTATTTGGAGTTGACAACTTACACCAACAAGAGTATTTTGTATAGAAATGGGCTTTTCTCGTGTTGTAAACCTTGACGGTTTCGTAAAAAGTCGAAAAACACCTCTTTCTGTCATTCCGGACTTCGGCGAGCTCCCTTCGGTCTGAGCTCAGGGTCGAAGACAGTCGAGTCGCGAAAGCCGGGCACGTAGTGAAGCGTTAGCGCTATCCAGTTTATTCAGATAGTTAAATTTGCTGATAGCTGATAGCTCATTGCTCATGGCAACCCC
>JAIWEZ010000042.1:0-11794 GCA_048631945.1 Gammaproteobacteria bacterium
CGCTGGCGGATGAGGCTCTGCAAAATGCTCGCGCCGAACTGGTAGTGCGTGTTGAGGAGCGAACCGCCGAGCTTTCACGGACCTACCTGCTTTCTCAACGAGAGATAGCCGAGCGCAGGCAGGCGGAGGAAGCACTGCGGGATAGCGAGGTGCGCTTAAAGACTGTATTGGATACCATTCAGGCTGGGATTGTGGTTATTGACCCAGCAACACATATCATCGTTGGTGTCAATGCTGCCGCTGGAAAAATGGTCGGCGCTCCCGGGGAGCAAATTCTCGGCAGCGTGTGTCATAAATATATCTGTCCGGAAGAGGAAGGCCAGTGCCCTGTCACCGATCGCGGTCAGAACTTGGACAATGCAGAAGTGGTGTTACTTACGGCCAGTGGTAAGAGGGTGCCGATTCTCAAGACAGTGGTCCCTGTAATACTAGCCGGCCGAGAGCATTTGCTCGAAAGTTTTTTGGACATCACCGAGCGTAAGCGGGTGGAGGAGACGCTGAGAGAGAGAGAGAAGCGAATGGAAATATTGACGTTTGCAAACGATCTGGCCCTCAAATTGATGCATGAATTGAGAAACCCCCTGGCTGCTATCGGAGGATTTTCAAAGCTGATCTCCAGCAAGCACTATCCTGAGGAAAAACTGAAAGAATATTCAAGAATCATCTTGGAACAATCTCTGAGGCTCGAAAATGCAGTAAATGAGGTTTTAATCCACTTGAAAGTCGGTGATGGGCAAGTATGATAGCGATGCTAACTGATTGGGTATGCAAGGAGATACGGTTGCGCTTCACGCAAGGTCACGTTTTCCTCTGTTGACTCCTCGATGGTTTTGTTGCATTAAGAAATTTCACCATGGAATTTCATTATGGACAGAAAAACGCCCCCAAACACCTATAAATCCTTTCTTCTAATGATCTCCGTGATGGGTATTCTATGTCTGGCCGTTGGGCTCGCCCTGGGCAATCCGTCAGGCGAAGCCGAGGCCACGCATCTATTCTGGTTCCGGTCCATCGGTATTGTTATCATTGCTATAGGGGTGGGCGGTATTTTGTTATACGAAGAGAAACGGGGGCGCAACCTCCGGCAGTTGGTGGCTCAGAAGTCTGAGGAATTAAAAAAGTCTGAAGAAAAATACCGCAGCTTGATCGAAAGTACTGAAGACTTTATCTTTACGGTAGATGAATCCGGCCGCTTTCAATCCTTGAACAATTTTACCGCTAATTTTTTTGGTGGAACCCCTTCTCAGTTTCTTGGCCAGCCCCTGTCTGTCCTTTTTTCAAAAGAGATTGCATCTCAGCAGCTCAAACTCATCCGTATGGTCTTTCGCTTTGGGAAAAGCGTACGGGATGAGTTCATGATAATGACGGGTGAGCATCAAGCTTGGCTCAGCGCCAACCTTATGCCATTGAAAGACGAGCAGGAAAGGGTTGTATCTGTTCTATGTATTGCCAGGGACATTACTGAAAACAAGAAGCTCGAAAGCCAGCTTGTCAATACCGAAAAACTGGCCTCAATGGGGACTCTGGCTGCCGGCGTGGCACACGAACTGAACAACCCCCTTGGCGTTATGCTTGGCTTTACGGACCTTCTGTTGGAGAAGTTCGACAAAGAGGGCCAGGACTATCAGGACCTTAAAACCATTGAGCGCCACGGCCTTCATTGCAAGCAGGTTGTGGAAAACCTCCTTAGCTTTGCCAGACAGGGGGAAGGGGCGTCCGAATATTGTGACATCAACGATGCAGTCAATGAGATTCTTGGTGTCGTAGAGCATTCCCTGGAGATGAACAATGTTGATCTCCGGATGGAACTGGCCTCCGGCCTACCGAAGGTGAAAGGGGATTTGCGCCAGATGCAACAGGTATTCTTGAACCTGATCAACAATGCGTCCGCAGCCATGAAGGAAGGAGGGATCTTGGAAATCAAGACTGATTCGGATGCGGGACAAGGCAAAGTGCGAGTCACGGTTCGGGATAACGGACACGGTATCAAAGATGAACACTTGGATAATATCTTCGACCCCTTTTTCACTACCAAGAGTGAAGGGGAAGGGACAGGATTGGGTCTGTTCGTGAGTCATGGGATTATAACGAAATACGAAGGGACCATAACCTGTGAAAGCAGTCCCGAAGATGGTCCTAATAGACCTAGAGGAACGGCTTTTACGGTCTTGCTGAAAGCCAAGGAAAGGGCCGGATATGAAGAGTAGGATTCTAATTGTTGATGATGAAAAGGATATGTTGGCCCTTCTCAAGAGAATCATCACCGAAAAGACCGAACATGAAGTGATGACAGAACATGACCCGTTGAGGGCAATCAAGTTGATCCATACAGAACCCTTTGACCTTGTCATCACCGATCTGAAGATGCCCAACATGGACGGGATTGCCTTGCTTGATGAGATCAAGAGGATTCAACCTTCTTCCAATGTTATCATAATGACTGCCTATGCGACCATTGAAACCGCGGTAGAAGCTACCCGGAAGGGGGCCTTTGACTATATTGCAAAACCTTTCCGAAAAGAACGCATCCTGCTGACCCTTAGCAGGGCCTTAGAGTGGCAAGCACTTGCCCGCGAGAATATTGCCTTGCGCAGGTCGCTTGAACAAGAGAAGATGCTGCCTCCCATTGTTGGATCCAGCCCGGCCATGATGTCGACTCTAGACAGGATCAAGCATGTGGCCAAATCGATGGCAACAATATTAATTCAAGGGGAGAGCGGCACAGGGAAAGAGCTTGCGGCCAAAGCGATCCATGTTTACAGCGACCGCCGTGACAAGACCTTTATAATTGTCAACTGCACGGCCATACCCGAACAGATCATTGAAAGCGAGCTTTTCGGACACAAGAAAGGCGCATTTACCGGTGCTTGGAAGGATAAGAAGGGGCTGGTGGACGAGGCCAACCAGGGAACACTATTTCTGGATGAGATCGGAGAGCTGAACACAGTAATGCAGGCCAAGCTTCTGCGCCTTCTCCAAGAGGGTGAGTATAAGCCGGTAGGCGGCTTGAATACAAAGCATGCTGATATTCGCTTTGTAGCCGCCACGAACCACGACCTCAGGCAGCGCATAGCCGAAAAAAAATTCCGAGAAGACCTTTTCTATCGCCTGAATGTGATCTCTTTTCGCTTGCCTCCACTCAGTGAGCGGCGAGAGGACATCCCGCTGCTGGTGAGTCACTTTGTTGAAAAATACAGCAAAGTCAACAACAAAGAAATACGTGATATCGAGCCCGAGGCCATGTCCATGCTTATGGCACGGGACTGGCCAGGAAATGTCAGGCAGTTAGAAAACGCGGTTGAGCGTGGTGTGATCTTGTGCCGGTCCGGCCAAATCAGGCTCGAAGATCTCATAACTGATGCAACTCGCACGGGGCCGCTGCCATATTCCAACGAGACCATTTACAGGCTCCCATTCAAGGAAGCCAAAGAGGCCGTGATCAAAGCCTTTCACAGACAATACATCCAGGCCATACTTCAGCAAAACAGAGGAAATATTTCCAGGGCCGCCGAGCAGGCAGGGCTTCAGCGGCAATACCTCCATCGAATTATCAAACACGAAAAGATCGACGCTGAGGTATTCAAGAAAAAATAGAAGGGGTGTAACCTATGAGTTACACTCGCCGATCTCCTATAATTTCAAGTCCTTTTTCCATCTTCACAAGTTCACACCTTGTTTAACTGTAATCTGTTAGTTTACAAGCCAGCCATCTTTTTGAGGATATGCTGATGTTGTCGATATTCGATTTGACGTAATATCAATATGTTAGATGCGGTTAGCCGTTTCGGGCCGGTCTCTGGTACACATCTTGCCTTGCAAAGGCGAGACAATGCTTGTGACTAAAAGGACGGGCATGAAAAGGCTTGCAGTTGAAGCGATCATCATACCGATAGCAGATGGGGTTGCGCTCAAACCCCGTGTTGGGCCTGAAGACAGGATCACTGAGGCACTTGAGGTCATGCTCAAGAATGACTTGAAGCGGATTGCCGTAACCCGGGGAAAGAAGGTTCTGGGCATGATCAGGCTTGAGGATGCCCTGAAGCAAGTCGGATTGGAAGGGGATCTGAAGTCAAAAGGGAGCCGAAGCGTTATTATCCACGGCCGGAGGATTTTGGTGGATGAAAGAGGTACTTAAGAGCTTGGCCCAGGGGTGAGAGTTGGAATGATGGGTTTAATAACGGATTCTATATATGCCACTTACAAAAAAGCCGTAAAAAGCATGGAAGGGGGTGTATAGATATAGCCGGCACGGCAGAGGTTTTTTCCAGAGGATATTTGAGCAAGACACGAAAACTATACAGAAAAGGAGAGATTTGCCATGAATTTCTTTAGACAGTGTGGCGAATTCATGATGATGGGGGCAAGGGCCCTTGCCAAATGGGAAATCGACAACTCAAACACCATACTTCGGGACCGCAAGCGTTTGGCCTTATTAGGTTTATTGACCGTTCCTATCATAGTCGTGGGCGTGGCCTTTGCAAGCGAATTTGTTGAGCCGATTGGCAAAATAATGCCGGATATTCTTGGCGGCCACAAGGCCTACAGCCCGGCCTTTTACAATACGTTTATCTTTCTCGTATCGATTGCAATAGGCATGGGCGCCGGTTTGATCACCGGCTGTATCGGCGCGGGCGGCGGGTTCATCATAGCCCCCGCCCTGATGAGCGCAGGGATCAAAGGTATCCTGGCCGTTGGAACGGACCTTTTTCACATCTTTGCAAAGGCGATCATGGGAAGCGTCATCCACAGAAAGCTCGGAAACGTCTCCGTGCCCCTGGCAGCGGTCTTCTTGATCGGGGCCATCTTAGGAGCAACCGTTGGCGGGCTGATCAACCGCGTGCTCTATGAGATCAACCCGGTGCTCAGCGATGCTTTTATCACGACTGTATATTCCGGCATGTTGGGCTTCCTGGGCCTCTATGCCATGACGGATTTCCTCAAGGCGAGGAAGGCCGCAGCAGGTGGGGCCGTTGATACAGGCGCCCACGGCGGAAAAGTGGAGGGGGCAGAGATGGGAGGTCTCCCCCAGAAGCTTCAGACCATGAAGATTCCGCCCATGGTAAAATTTGATTTTGACTTCACCCCTGGTGGCCGGAGTATTTCGTGGGTATTTCTGGTGATTAGCGGCGCGATTGTCGGCCTTGCGGCAGGCATCATGGGTGTTGGCGGCGGGTTCTTGACCTTCCCAATATTCGTCTATGTGCTGGGGGTCTCCTCCATGACCACGGTGGGAACCGACATCTTTCAAATCGTGTTCACGGCAGGCTATGCCTCAATCAGCCAGTACGCGATCTACGGGTTCATCTTCTACACCCTGGCCATGGGCATGCTCCTGGGGTCTTTGCTGGGCATCCAGATCGGGGCCATGGTCACCAAGGTAGTCCCGGGGATCACCATCCGCGGCTTCTACGCCATGGCCGTGCTGGCGGGTTTTGTCAATCGTGCCTTTGCCCTGCCGGGCAAGTTGGGTGCCTTGGGTTACCTTCCGATATCCAAAGGGACCGGCGATGTCCTGGATGCCATTGGCGTCTGGGCCTTTTTCATCGTGATCGCAGGCTTTAGCGTCTGGGTCATAGGTACGTTCCTGATGAATATTAAAACTCTGAAGGGGGAGGTGACATCATGATTGCGCATAAGAAAGAATTTTATGGCGGCATGGGCATGATGGCGGGATTTATTGTTGTGCTGATCCTCGTATTCATGCCCCTTTACGGCGGCCACAACGGCCTGGATTATCTGGACAATCTGTACAACTCCATATCCAAGGGCTCAGCAAACTATATCCCAAAGGTCAAAGAAGAGGCCAGCAAGTTCATGGGCAAATCAGTTAGTGTAACCCTGGTCATGGCAGAGGAAGAACGGGCGCAACAGACCCTCCCGCTCTTTATGAAGGGCGGTGCCATGGCAAACGCGTCAGGGAAAGAGTTGAAGGTAAGCGGTGACCTAGGCAAGATCCTTGACAACTGTCTCGCCGATGCAGACCTCATGTATAAAAATGAAGGGGAAAAGCTCTCGGCTAAATATGGCTACGACGAGAGGCGTATCATGCTTAATTGGTGGGTAGCGCTCCATCACATGGAGAGCGACTTGAAGCATCAGAAGAAATTCAAGGAGGCCAAAGTCGTTTCCGTAGTGGTGCAAAAGGCAGTGGAGTTGGGCTACAATTATTACAAGATCGAGCCCCAAAAGATCGGCGACAAGATAGGCATCGTCCTTTTTTCTCTGATCTTTTATGTGGCCTACACCCTATGGTACGGCTTTGCCATTATGTTCATGTTTGAGGGATGGGGCCTGAGGCTGGAACACTGACCCGGCTCAGCACTTAAAAAAAAGGCAGGGCCACTCAGGGGCCCTGCCGTATCTGAAATCCTTACCGCACAAGTTGCGCCTGACGGTTTAACACAAAGCGCCTCTATTCAAGCCGTCAGGCGCATCTCGAAGACACTATACTCACCGCATACCTTCCCCCTGCAGATGCCCTATTCGCTTAACTTCTTTCTCAGCTCTATATTCTCTCTTTGTACTCGTGAAAGTTCCAGCACCCTGTTGATGGTAAAAAGGATGCCGTCCTTCCTGAAAGGTTTGGTTATGAAGTCGGAAACTCCCTTGTTCATGGCTTCGTCCGCTGTTCCAAGAGAACCATAGGCCGTGATGATTATCACAGGAATGTCAGGTTTTATCTTCCTCAATTCATCAAAGAGCTCCATCCCGTCCATGCCTGGCATCTTGAGGTCACTAATAACCAAGTTGTACTCGTTGTCGGTGAGCAATTTTAGCCCTTCGGACGGGTTGTTGGTCGTTTCCACCTCAAAGTCGGTGTTGTCTTCAATGATCATCCTCAACAGCATCAGCATATCGAGTTCGTCATCAACGACTAGAATCTTTTCTGACATAGCCTTCTCCTTTAATCAAAGAATTCCTCGCAGCTCTGCTGCGGGGTAATTCATTATTCGTTATGCGATTCACGATTCACGATCTTTCTTATCGGCCACGGGCAGCAATACCGTGAAGGTGGTTCCACTATCTTTGCTCTCCGCCCTTGTTTGGCTCTTAACCTGAATCTCCCCTCCAAATTTTTTCACGATCCCGTAACTCACAGAAAGGCCCAACCCTGTACCCTCTCCGACCTTCTTGCTGGTAAAGAAGGGCTCAAATATCTTGTCCATATTCTCATGGGGTATCCCATGGCCTGTATCGGTAAAGCTAACACGGACCATATCATCAGAACTGTGAGCTGAGATAGTCAGGATACCTCCACCATCCATGGCTGCCGTGGCATTGTTAATAATGTTTAAGAATACCTGTTCCAGTTGCTGGCCGTCCCCTCTTACCATGGGCAGATCTTCATCTATATCGGTTCTGAGGTCTACCTTCTTGGTCAACAGGGTATTCATAACCACATTGACAACTCTTTGGAGGTCGTCGACCACATCAGTCTCTATGGTGGCCTTTTTAGGAATTCTGGAAAAGGCAAGAAGATTTTCAACGATCCTTTTACAGTTGTGTCCCTGTCTTTCAATGGTCTTGAGAATTTCATGCTCTTTGGAATTTTCAGGAAATCTTTCCAGCAGTAACTCAGTAAAACCCAGGATAACGGCAACCGGGTTGTTTATCTCATGGGCAACACCGGCCGAAAGGGCCCCCAGGGATGCCAGTTTCTCCGTGTGAAAAAGCTGTTCTTCCACGACCCTTTGTTCCGTAATATCTCTGGAGATAACCAAAACTGCGCTGATATGATCTCCGGCAGTCAAGACAGGCTTGTATTTTGTATCGAACCAATACTCCATGTCCTTTATTTCAACCCTCTCTTCACGCGCGATACTCTCCCGGGTTTCGAAGATCTTTGTAACGATCGAACAGACTGCATCGACGGCGTCATGTTCGATAAAGTTATTTATATTTTTTCCGATGATATCCTCAGACCGTCGCCGTATGAGCCCTCTGCTATATTGATTCATGGACAAGACATTACAATCTTTGTCTATCGTGTATATCAAGTCGCCGGCCGACTCAACCACGGAGCGGTATCTTTCCTCAGAGCGTCTAAGCTTTCTTGCATAGTGTTCCAGGTCCTTTGTTTTTTCTGTTACCTCGTATTGAAGGGTTCGCAGCCAGGCCCTTTCGTTTGCAATCAAAAAGGCAAATATGACAAGCACTGCGGCAGCAACGGCCCCTTGGATCATAGTTTGTCTCACATAAATTGCATGGATGGCCTCTTCTACCTCGCTGATCGGCGCTACCACCGCAACCGACCATTTCCTTGAAGCATTGGCTGCCCCGATGTGTACCGGCGCATAGCCAATCAATTTGTTCACAGTCCCGGTCACGCCCCGGTGCCAACCTGAAATGTACCAGGAAGTTCCCTCTTCTCCCTGTAACATCTTGGTCTTTTGTATGAGATTAATCTTGGTAAAAGAGATATGCGGGTCCTTGATTTTCCTTATCTCAAAGGCGTTTTGGCCTATAAAGTCCCTTTCCAGGTGGTACAGGAAGCTGCCGGATTCGTCTATAACCCACCCATAGCCTGTCTTGCCTGACCGGATGGGGCTTACGTATTTTTCTGCAAGCGAGCGAGCGTCCAGGACAAAGACCAGCACTCCCGAAAATCGATACGTGGGCTTTGGGTGTGCCTCATCGCTTGAGACCTGATAGACGGGCGTGCATATATCCATGACTATACCGGGCTCAGAGTTTTCAACAATTCCCTCCCTGGCATTACTTATATATACCCTGTTTTTGTTTTCCGGCTTCTTGCACCATTTGAAACAATCAAGATCGTTGTATGAAGATGTTTCTGTAAAAAGTGCTTGGTTGTAATCCATTGAATGGGATTGGGCTCCATCCGAGTCTATGAGAATTATTCGGAACACACCATATTCACCAACGCTCGAAAGGGAAATTTTCATGCGGTTTGCCCAGGAAATTGCCTCTACGTACTGGATAGAAGGTGACAAGCTCAGGGTCAGCAGTTCCCGCTTAATAATTTTGAAGCTCTGGGCGAGTATGCCGGCGGTATTCCTGGCTAATGCAAGCTGCTGAAAATTGAAGTCTTCACTGACCATCCTCTTCATTTCCCGGGCTGAGAGCACTCCGAGAAAAAGTGCGCCTACAAGGAGAATAAAAATGGCAACGGTCAAAAGGCGCAAGCCAGGCTTTTGGGCAAAGTATTTAAAGTATTTTTTCAAGAACTGTTTCCCAACATGTTGAGTGCCCAAAGCGAGCTATCGGGGTATCTTCACAAAGGACTCGATCCCTTTCAACAAGTCTTGGTAATACCAATTGACCATGGAGTCATTGAACATGACCATGTCGAGTTGTCTGGTATGGATGATGATGTGTCCTAATACCTTGAGACGCTCCGTCAGATAATCCTGATCGTGCCCTTCCAGGCGGGCAAGGAGTGAATCGTCCTTAATCTCGATTCTAAAATCAAACTCTTCCACGAGCTTCCCAACAAACTGGACCCTTCTCACCCTGCGATCAGCGTCGGCCGCGCCGCCTTTAAAGATAAAGCTGACATAGTTTTCATTTGGGTTGTCACCAACATAGGCCTCCGTCGTTGAAAAGTGAAACCCCAGCCGACTATTCAAATTGCAAAAGTGTTTGGAGAGAATGATATAGTTTTTATCTGCAAATCGCTTCCGAACCGAGGGATCCATGCTGGGATCCATAGTGGCCCCGAACATTATCGAGAGAAACCCCTTGGTATCTACAGGCGGGGGTCCCTTCCAGGGCAAGGCAGTCATACCTTCCCAGATAGCTCGAAAAGGGGTGGATACAATCTCGTCGCTTCTGACTTTTTTGCCTGTGACACCTTTTTTAATGCCATCTTCCAGATCAATAACCCACCACTGCATGGGAACTTCGCAGACCAATTGCTTTGTCGACCTCTCAGCAAAATGACTCTCTTTGCTTAGATCAAACATGGCCTGCAGAGAGACTTCATGGGCAAACCTCGTAATGTCGTGAAGCGTCTCGCATCCTTTGGGAGTGAAATCAGGGCTCCTAGGATCCGTCAGGTTCAAAGGGGTTATCATTTGCAAGACCCCTTGCAGTTGCTCTAGTGCGGGAGACGCCTTCGATGCATCATCGGCCTTTGTCGACTTCAGCACTTCTTCCACGATTCCTTCGTAGACATTGGCGTAGCCTGCATCTACGGTCACCTGCATCCCGGTCTTTAGGATCTTTGTTGCCCTATCAGTATTAAAAATGGCCGGCACGTTATATTCCCTGGCCACAGTGGCCAGGTGCCCTAGAACAGTTCCTATGTCTGAGACAACGGCAGAAGCCTTTTCAAGTACCACTGCAAACTCGGGGTGCGTATGTCTAACCACCAGCACTCCACCTTCGGGAAAATCGGCCAGATCTTCTTCTCGGTTGACGACATAGACCGGGCCAGCCCCAACTCCGCTGCAAGCAATGGTCCCGCCTTCCAGGAGAATCTTATACCCCTTGGGCACCCTTGACCGTTCCTCTTCGGCCAGAGCCCCGGCAGAGGGCAGACGCAACTGCCTGGACTGCAGCAGATAAAACCGGCTTTCCTGGTCCATGGCCCACTCCATATCCTGTGGTTGGCCAAAATGGGTTTCCAACTTGCGTGCATAGGAGGCAAGCTCAAGAATTTGCTCATTGCTCAGACACGGTTTTTCCAGCCATTCTTTGGGTACGGGGATTTCATGAGTGCCGCCTTCCGGCTTCCCGACCAGCATAACTTCCTGACGGCCTGTTTCTTCACGTATGATTTTTGGTTCGCTGTTTCCAGAAACCCTGTAGTTATCTGTGGGAACTACGCCTCCTACCGCATACGCCCCGAGCCCCCAAACCGCATTAATCAATATTACATCGTCCCTCGGGCTGCCAGGATCACGGGAGTACATGATACCGCTCACTTTGGACTCAACCATGGCAAGTATGCCAACCGCCATGGCCATTTCATCGACATGGAATCCCTTGTCTTTGTAATAGAACAGGGCGCGAGGAGTAAACTGGCTGGCCAGCACGTTCTTGTATTGGGCCAGCAGGTCCTCAGCAGGCGTATTCAGGGCTGTTTCATATTGTCCTGCAAAACTGGCCATGATGTCTTCGTGAATTGCACTGCTTCGCACAGAGATCTTCAGGTTTTCGTTCCCCGCCCTTTCACACGTGACCCTGTAAGCATCAAGGATGGCTGTTTCAAGATCTGCCGGTATTTGTCCGTTTCTAACCAGTTCCTGCATTTCCCGGCTTGTGGCTGTCAATTCGTCATAATTGCGGATATCAACCTTGCTGGTTTTTTTGTTCAGGACATCCCGGATCTGATTGTGTTTGATAAAGGACTGGTAGGCATAAGTGGTGACTACAAAACCGGGGGGGACGGCAAGGCCCAAAACCCCGGCAAGCTCTCCCAAGTAGGCAAGCTTGCCGCCGGCCGAGGCCACGGTTTGTTTCCCGAGTTCCTTTAGTGGAATAACATAGTCGGCCTTGGGAATGGTTACCTCGGCAGCAAGGTGCTTACGGATGGCTTTATCGCTTTTCTGAAAGGGATGAATCAGGGCCTTATATTTTTCATTTCCAAGGACATTTAGGTTGTCAATAATCCTTTTTACCCCATCAGACACAGCGTCATAGGAAGAACGTACATAGGCCCTATCAAAGACGAAAGCGCCGCTGGCCTTTTCCTGCATATCGGCCATGGTCATCAGGACTTTGTTGTTGTTTTTAAGGAGTTCGCGAAAGGCCTTGTACCGCTCTATAAAAAGGGCCTTGTCGTCCTCGTCCCTTAAGGCCTTTTCTTGTCTGCTCTTGCTGAAAAAAT
>JAIWEZ010000043.1:0-11775 GCA_048631945.1 Gammaproteobacteria bacterium
TAAAAATTTTTTTAAAGTCAAGTAAATAGCTGCACGATAACTGTTAGGTAACCGTTACATCATCTGTAATTCTAACGCTGTTTCTGAATGAACTAGTAACCGTTCAGGGGTTCAGGGTTACCTTTCTTCCGTTAGGGGGTATGACATATGCTCTCTTCGTTTTTTTCTCATGCCTTCTCCATTCAGAACCCACAAATCACTTGGTTGAACCGTTTTTGCGATGCTCTTATCAATTCACCGGCCGCGTGAGTACCGGACCGCCACCTTCACCACACCCGGTATCTGATAGGTCCCCTCTAGGAGAGCTTTACCCGGCCCATAGAGGCGGAGGATGAGGTAGAACTCATCTTTGGGTGTAGGAATCCAGTTTGCTTCCTTGTCCTTACCGGGCGACTCGTTTTGGAAGTACAACGTCAGGCTGCCGTCCTTCGCCATCCGGTAGGTTGGGTCCAATGATCCGAGCTTGTTCCGGTTAATCGAGTTTTGCACCAGGTTGTTGGTATCGTCGTACAGGGTGATCGACCAGAAGTATTTGACGTCTGGCAGTTGGCCGGCCGGGAAGTGGATGGTGTATTTGCTGTCTCCGTGCAACTTATTGCCGCTGGTGTCAATACGAGCATAAGGATAGATGGCTTCTTCCGGGTCATTGGTAGCGATACCGAACATAGACTGGTTCACGCCGCGCGTGACAATGTCATCCAGGTAGCCGGCACTTCCCATGGTCAACGGGGAAACGGCCCAACCATTGACCTTTCTATCGTAGCCGCCGGCCTGCCCGATACGGGTCATCAAGTCGCGACCGTCTTTTGCGGCCCGGGCCAACCCCTTCTGTGTCCCTGCGTCCATCTTGGTGACATCCTGCCCCGGACCAATACCGATGGTCTTGAACTGCTGAACCAGCAACATGTTTTGTGCCAAGGGCGGATCTTCGGTCATGGCCCGGTTGATGGTCTTCCAGTCGGCGAGCGGATCGGTCTTGCGGTCATAGGGCTGCCATACATCGCGGCTCTCGGGAAGGGTGACGTTTTTCTTCCCCCACAGGCTCAGCGGTGTGAGCGTGTACTGATTCTGCAGTTTATTGACGTTCTTGACATCCTTGGCACCGTTAACCGCAGTGCGCCCCAGGATGAGCACCGTGTTCGTCAGGGAGGCAATATAGGGCATGGATTTGGCGGCATGCTTGGTACCCAGAGAGGGTGCAACACTTTTTACGCCTTCAGGCAGTTTTCCCTTCCAGTTGGGACCGACAAGTGCAAAGTGTCCCGCCTTCGATCCGGTGGTTCGCGTACCGATGTAGCCGAAGTTATCGGAGCTCATCCCGGCGATCTCAAAGGTGAAATAGCGATCGCCCATATCAGCGTGACTGAGAATGACCGGTTCTTTCGCAAGATCCAGCCACACTATGGAATAGAGGGTGTCGTTGCTGGGACCGCCACCATCCCGGTAGTCGGCAGTCATGATATCTCTCGCATGCCAGAAATGGTTCAGCGGGGCATACGGCACCAGCTTGGGATTTTTGGGCTGCGTGACCCAGTTGTAACGAAGCTCCGACATAAAGACACAAGGGTAGCTGAAGATGTAGGACTGCATGCCGAGCGTGTAGGCGTAGTCTTCGCGCCAGTCGGCGGCTTTCTTGGCGGTGTCTTGATCTGCTGCCGACGCAGCGGATACACCCGTGACCAGAAACGCGACCAACATGGGTTCTTTTGTGATCGTTTTCTTTGTTAACATTTTCGTTTTCCCTTTTTCTCTAATCTCTACTTAACCAGTTCCACATCAGGCATCTTGAAGGTCCGGTCAAAGAAATCATCCGTGGGGCCGTAGAAACGTATGATCGGCAATGGCCGCTTGCCCGCGGTGGGAATCCAGTTGCTCGCAAGCCCCTTGGGTGCCGTTGAACCGAAATACAGGGTCACGCTTGGTTTGCCATTCTCGCATATATACATCTAATGCTTTCCGAACAGCGGGAGAACCCCCAAAAAGGGGCAAAAAGGAGAGATTCTAGGAATCTATATCCCCCAAGAGGGGGTAAAAATGGGGGATTATTCAGAGGTTCAGGGTTCAAGGTAACGATAGATGTCGCTGCGCCGCTATAGTTGCCTGTAAGTTACTAATGCCGCGGCTCCAGGCCACGAGCTTGAGAGCAGGCCTTGACATCGGCTAAATGTGTATGTATTATATTATCTATACACATCAAGAACAGGAGGCAAGACTATGCGAACCAATATTGTTATAAATGACGAACTCATGAATGAGGCCATGGCACTCAGCCAAATAAAGACCAAAAAAGCTGTTGTTGAGACCGGGCTTAAATTATTGGTTCAAATTAAGAAACAAGAAAAAATCAAAAGCTTGCGTGGAAAACTGAAATGGGATGGGGATCTCGATGCAATGAGGTTAGATCAATGATTATGGTCGATTCATCCGTATGGATCGATTATTTCAACGGCCTTCCCACGTGGCAGACAGATTTGCTTGACAATTACCTCTCGCATATTCCCGTCGTCATTGGAGATCTAATTCTCACAGAGGTCCTTCAGGGTTTCAGATCAGATAAGGATTACGAAACAGCCAGGATCTTCCTTCGTGCTCTTCCATTTTGCCAAATGGGTGGATATAATGTCGCCATTCAAAGTGCCCAAAATTATCGACTCCTTCGAAAAGCCGGTGTTACTATACGAAAAACAATTGATATGATAATCGCGACTTTCTGTATTATGGAGGGCTTTACTTTGCTCCATAATGATCGCGATTTCGATCCCATGGCATCCCATTTACCCCTCAAGACATCTACTCCACGTTGATTGTGCTATCTTTTCTGCCCGATTCCCCTGGCAACTGCACGCATATGCTCCACACTCAGCTCCAGTTCCGTAACAACGCCGATTATTTTGGCCAGCCGGTCTCTATGGATTCACAGCACGTGCCCAAGCATGGCAATGGCGTTATTCCAGGTCCGTTGACACAAATCCGATGAAGATCACCAAATTGAATATTGCCGTCCTTCGTGACCGCTATCATGAATATTCTTCACAGACAGAATCGGCAGGTGCAGTTCATAGAGCGTGATGAGCATCCCAGTCAGCTCGGCCTGGTCCCTCGTCCGGCCGACCAGCGTCGTCACCGTCGTTTTATCCGCTCTTGTGCTTGTAGTGATACGCATATTTCCAATACGGTCGGACCAGCTTTCGTCCAGATGTCCCTCGACCGTGATGCGATAGGTGGCCGGAGTCCAGAGTTTGAGACGTTTTTTCTTGTGTTCATTCGACATTGTTTGTATCCCTTTTTCTTTTTGGCCGAAAAGCTTGGTTTGCCATTCACGCATATATACATCTAATGCTTTCCGAACAGCGGGAGAACCCCCAAAAAGGGGCAAAAAGGAAAGATTCTAGGAATCTATATCCCCCAAGAAGGGGTAAAAAAGGGGGATTTTTACGATCGGTTGTTCGAGATGTGGGGCAGGGAAGAATCTAAGGACGAGAGAGGACCCCCAGATTTTTGGCTTTGGTAAACGCCTCACGGCGGTTGCTGACTTTGAGCTTCCGGTAGATGTTTTTCAGGTGGGATTTCACAGTCTCCGTTGAAATGAACAGTTTTTCGGCTATCTCCCTGTTCTGCCTCCGTTGCGCCAATAGCTCAAGGACCTCTAACTCGCGACTTGTTAGGCGTTCGACCATAGGCTGAAGGCTCGCAGATAGAGTCGGAGCGGCTTGAGGCCCGGATATATCCTGAACCGCGACCTGTTCATCACCCCTGAAAGCGGCCAGTAGCTCTTCGATAAACTCCACAGCAACGTTTTTCGCGACCAGCCGTTTCAGCAAGTCAGCCATGGGGGAACCTAATTCGACAAATGGGCGAATCGATCCCCCGGGCTCCGCCATGGCGACTGCCCGTTCCAGGAACTCCAGTGCCTCCTCTAATCGCCCCTGGCGGTTACTGGCCAATGCCTGCAGGACCATGATTTCTATCGTCTGGCAGGTGTTATGCCATGCTTTGGACTTCTGCCGGAGATCCTCGAGCCTTTCTATGGCTTCCTTGAGACTGGCGTCGGATCCAATGGCAATGAGCACCCGGCATTTTGTGATAACGGGGATTTCCAAAAAGAAAAGCATCACTGGATTACCGCGCGTTTCGCTTAACGACCTTTGCCAACGGGAGGCCGAATCGAGATCACCCCGCAGCAGTGCGAGGCGGGCCTGGCAGGAACGGACAATCTCAAGATGTCCGGGATACTTCGACCATTCTGCATACTCCTGTGCTAGCCTTATCGTCTCGTCGGCTTCATCCGGTTTCCCCATGAGCTGACAGGTGATCGCCAGTCCCGCCATGGCGTCAACTGCGGCCCTGGGGTTTTTAATGTATCGATTCTCCACGACCAGGCTGAAATGATGACGCGCAGCGTCCAGATCAAGCATCTGGAAGGAGGCGTTCCCCTGCACATACATAGCCCATGTCTCAGCGAAGACGAGGCGGTTTGACCTGCAAACCTCTCTCAGTCGCAGGCCCTCCTGAAAAGCCTGCAAATACTCGCCGTCCAGCATATGGATAAAGCACAAGCCGAAAGTCAGCCGTGACAAAATCATCCCTTCCTGTAAGTTTCTGCTGCGAATTCCTTCATGCAGCCTCCGGATGGCTGTCTCTTTCTGGCCATTAAGATGAAGTGCCACGCAGAGCCAGTACTCAGCTTGCGCTCTTAATGCCACGAAGGAGCCTTTGGGAAGCTGTTCCGTCGCTTTGGTAAAAAGCTCCGCACTGCGTGCTCCCTCGCCTTGAAAATAGCAGAGGAGGCCCCGAAAGAAGTTTATCTCGGACAGCAATGCCGGTTCCGTTGAATCTTCATCAAGAAGGGATTCGACACGTTCGATTATTGGGAGGATCTCCGCCATTTGCGTTACCATGAGCAGGACCCACGCCTGGCCCAGCAGGAGGTCCGGTCGCTCCTGCTTAATCTCATGTGGTAATTTGTCCAGCCATATTCCAAGCGCATGCCATCGGTCAGCGTCAAGAGCAGCATGCCTGTTTCGCTCAACAATCTGAGCGGCAGCAAGCGTGTCTCCGGCGGCGAGCGCATGATTGATGGCCTCACCAATGAGATCGTTCTCAGCAAACCACTCCCCGGCCCGGGAATGCAGTGCAGCTATCTCTTCGGAACTGCAGTAGCGTCTTAACTGGTCCTGCAGGAGCTGCTTAAACAGGTGGTGGTAGCGGAACCATTTGTTGTTTGTATCCAGGGGAATGACGAAGATATGCGTTTTGATCAGCCAATCGATGAAATCTTGTCCGCTTACATCTGCTTCTATCTGATCTTGTTCTGACGCCTCTGCATGCAGGGCATCGCAAAGCGGGGCACAAAATTGATTCAATGTGGCGGTTTGCAGAAGATACCGATTAAACTGCGGTGGTACCTGAGAAAGGACATCCTGGATCAGGTAATCCCGCACATATTGCGATATGTCAAGCATCTCAGTTGTCAAACGTTCCTGATCTGCTTCGTTCCTGATCGAAA
The DNA here is from genome assembly GCA_048631945.1 of Gammaproteobacteria bacterium. Classification (GTDB taxonomy): domain Bacteria; phylum Desulfobacterota; class Desulfobacteria; order Desulfobacterales. The sequence continues at coordinate 5,507 of JAIWEZ010000043.1, forward strand.
GGGCAGCCAGGTGCAATCCGGTCACCCAGCCTTCCATTTTCTCTTCTAAGATTTGCGCTGTTTTGTCTGTAATTGCGATGTGCAGAAATCGCTCCAAGAATGATTTTGTTTCCGAAACAGTAAAACGGAGCTGTTCCAAGGCGATTTCAGTCAACAATCCCCGGCTGCGTAAAGAGGCCAGCGGCAGTGACGGATCCCGCCGGGTGAGCAAAGCCAGGTGCATGGTCGGGGATGGATACACCAGCAACTCCGCCACGAAATCGTGTACCGCGGCATTGCGGATATGGTGATAATTATCTAATACCAGGATGAAGCGTTCAGATAATGTTTCCAGATCGTTAAGCAGATACCGGGCGATCACCGCCGACTGTGGCAACTTGGCTGCCTCTAAAAGAGATCTTGCCTTGAACGCCTTCTGGGGGAACAGGCTCTGAATGGCTTTAATTACATAGCTTAAAAAAATACGCACATCATCGTCGCTTTTATCCAGCGACACCCAGGCACCGGGAAATTTCGATACGGCCAGCCACTGGCTGGCCAGGATACTTTTACCATACCCGGCCGGGGCAGCGATCAACGTCATTGAATTCTGAATTTGATTCTCCAGCACTTCTATCAATTGAGCCCTGGGGATGATATTGGCAGTGATCGGCGGGCGGCGCAGCTTGGCATACAGAATCGGCACGGATGAATCATCCGCCAAATTATCGGATTTGGAAATAAGGGTCTTGTAGTCTGAAATCACTAGATTGGAGATTGATTTGCTCAGGTATGCGTTGCCGGCCAGTATCTTTCGTATGCCTTCGACCAGTTCCTCCGGAATGCTCTCCTTTAGGATATAGCCCGAAGCGCCCGCCCGAAACATGCCCCTTACAAACTGTTTGCCGGAATGAACGGACAGGGCCACCACTTTGGTAGCGGGACAAACCGACAGAATCTGTCGGGTGGCCTTGATCCCGTCAAGATTCGGCATGTTGATATCCATGATCACAAGATCCGGCGTTTCCCGGCGAACCAGTTCGATGGCGATCTGACCGTCATCGGCTTCGCCTACAACGGTCATGCCTTTCTCTTTTGACAGCAGGTGGTAGAGACCATGGCGAAACACAGGATGGTCATCAACTAAAATGATGGTGGCCGACATGGAGATATCCTTTGAACCGTGAACGTTGAACCCTGAACCTCAGTCTTTGCCTTTCTCCACTGGCACTGTCAGAACCACTCGGCACCCCTTTCCCGGTTCGGATTGGATGTCGAAGGAACCGCCAAGACCGGTCATCCGTTCCCGGATGCTGAAAAGGCCGAAACAGTCGTTTTGTTTGTTTTTTGTGGCTCCTGTGTCGGGGTCGAAACCGACACCGTCATCCTCGACTACGATTTTCACACGGGCGTCGTCTTCGGTTATATAAACAAGCACTTTATTCGCCCGGGCATGTTTGACCACATTGGCGAGCAGCTCTTGCACATTGCGGAACAAAAGGGCCCGCACGTTTTCATCCAGCGTGTTTCTGTGGTCGTCACCGATATTTTCAATAAACTCGATTTCCAGGTCGTACCGTTTGGCGATCTGCTCCTCCAGCCATTCGGATATGGCAGCCGCCAAGCCGATCTCATTCATCGACGGAGAACTCAATTCAAAAATCAGACTCCTCGTATCCTGCAGGGCTTTAAGCAGAACATTGGATATATCCTTGACCAGCAGGTTTTTTTCCAACTCGGATTGCGTTTCCAAAATTCCTTTCAATTGCATGCGTGCCAATGCCAGCGAATGACCAATATGGTCGTGCAGATCGGCGGCAATACGACGCCGCTCCCTTTCCTCGGTGATGGTCAACTGAGAGACCAGCGACTTTAGTTTCTGCTGATACTCTTGTAGCGCCTGCTCCGCCTGTTTCTGCTCGGTGATATCCACATGACATCCGAAAAGGCGGCATGGCTTCCCGGTGTCATCGAACTGCTTCTCGGCGCGAGTGTAGATCCACCGATATGAGGCGTCCTTGTGCCTGAGGCGAAACTCGATTGCATAATCCGCGCGGCGATCCGCAATATAGTCCTTGACGGCCTTCAATGTGCGCTGCCGATCGTCGGGATGTAGACGGGACTCCCACTCTTCGAAACGGTTGGGGATTTCGTGGTCTTCGTAACCGAGCTGACGTTTCCACTCCTGGGAGAAATACACCTCGTTGGTTCGGAGGTCCCAGTCCCAATGGCCAATGCGGGTTGCGGCAGTCGCCAGCTGCAATCGAGTGGCACTCTCCCTCAACGCATCCTCCGCCTGCTTCTGCTCGGTGATATCTATATCTGCCCCTCTATATCCGACAAGCTCTCCCCTTTCATCAATAATCGGAATTCCACTTGTTGATAGCCAAACTACCTTGCCATTTTTATGCACGTTCCGGTTTATAAACTCACGGAACCCCTCCTTGCCGGCAAACACTTCAAAAGCTGCCCGCTTCAGTTCTTCTTTGTCGTCGGGGTAGAATAAGTCGTAGAAATGTTTTTGAAGTATTTCCTCAGGTTTATATCCTAAGATCCTCTCAACAACCGGGCTCACGTAAGTATACTTCCCGTTGCTATCGACCTCCCATATCCACTCCAAAGCGTTATCTGCAACATCTCTGAACCTCTTCTCGCTCTTCTGAAGCGCCTCCTCCGACCGCTTGCGATGGATAGCTGCTCCCAACGTGCTGGCGCCAGCCTTGAGAGCGTCGATCTCCGCCGCAGACCATTCCCGCTCGCGTACACATTCGTCGAAGCCCATGAACCCCCACCACTCATCGTCGGCAAAGATCGGGACAACCACCATGGACTGGATGTCCTGTGCGGACATCATCTCCTGCTCAGCGGGTAGAAAGTCCCTCACATGGCCGCTTACGAATCCACCGCTGCCCAGGATCTCCGCGGCGCGTCTCATCGCCCCGCTGCGCCAGGAAATACCCCGCATGTCCGGGTTGTCCAACTGCGCTGTGACGCCTGGTGCCACCCACTCGTAGCGCTGGCTGGCCAGAAGCTCACCGGCCGCATCCGTATGGTTCTCGAAAACATAGACACGACTTACCTCCGCCGCCTGACCCAGCCGCGCCAGGACCAGGTCAACATCGTCTTCCCACGAGGGTGCTTTGAGGAAGTGCTCCGCGGCGTAAGCGACGGCTTGAAGGATGGCCTCACGGCGGCGCAGCGATTCCTCTGCCCGCTTGCGCTCTGTGATGTCCTTGAAAATACCGATTCCCCGGACGGCCAGGCCCGCTTCATCGAATTCTATTTGGGCTTTCTCCCTCACCCACTTAACCTCGCCTTCCACACGGATTCGGTGCTCGATGTCGTACGGCGCGCCACGCAGGGCAGCCTGCCAGCTTTGATCGACGTGCTCGCGGTCCTCGGGCGGGACAGTACAGAGGAACGCCTCGTAGTCGAGAGGGGTCCCTCTGGGGACGCCGAACATGGAGTATGTCTCATCGGACCAGAACAGGTTCCCGCTCGCAAGATCCAGATCCCAACTCCCGACCCTCGCGACCTCTTGGGCCCGCCGCAGGTGCGCCTCGCTTTTGCGTATTGAAGCATAAGCCTGCTTGAGTTCAGCAGTGTGCTCCGAAACAAGATCCTCTAAATGCAGTTGCAACTCCCGTAGTTTTAGATGGGTTTTCACCCGAGCCAAAACTTCCAATTCGTGGTACGGTTTGTTGATGAAATCCACACCACCAGCCTCGAACCCATGGATTCGGTCCCGCACGTCCTGCAAGGCGCTCAGGAAGATTATGGGGACTTCACGGGTGCGCTCGTCCTGCTTTAATCGTCGGCAAACCTCAATACCGTTCACTTCTAGCATCTTTAAATCAAGCAGAATAAGGCTCGGCGGATGAGCCAGCGCAGATTCAATGGCCAATTGCGGCCTTTCCACGGGGCGCACCTGGTAGCCTTCTTTGGTGAGGATTTCGGTCAGCAACTGCAGGCTGGTGATGGAATCATCAACTACCAGAATATCATCGGCCTGGCTAATTGAATTCTGGTCATACTTCTCCATACAAATGTCCTTTCAATATGGATTTTTTTAATGAGCGTCGCCAGGAAGTTCATTAATAAGTCCCATACGGAAATTTTGCAAGAGTGACGGCAGGCCTTCTGCACTGAAGCATGAGTCAAACCGACAGGGATCCGCACAAGGTAATAGGGAATTTTTCATTTTGATTTTGTTGATGTGCCGCGAAATCACGCTGAAAATCAGATGGTTCCCTATTATGTGATGCAATTCGTTTTCAAATAACGTAGGGGCAAACCCCCTGTGGTTGCCCTTTTCCTTGTGGTTGCATATTGTCAGGGCAGGCACGGGGGCCTGCCCCTACGGGATATTGCCGGATGCATTGGGGGATTTTCCATGTTCCGTGAACGCTTACGTAATAAGTAACTAATGGATCCTGCAATCCTCACAGTAGCATTTGCCATGGGGTACCTGGTGTACCGGCTGGGTTTCCCGCCTCTGGTGGGTTTTCTGCTGGCCGGCCTGGGGCTCAGTGCCTTTGGCTTTGCTGCCACCCCTTTGCTTAAGACCGGCGCAGAAGTTGGCGTAACGCTGCTCTTGTTCACCATCGGGTTAAAGCTGAAAATCAAAAACCTTATCAGACCAGAGGTGTGGGCCGGGGGTATCCTGCACATTGGTTTGACCGTGGCAGTACTCGGTTTTGCCATATTTTGTCTGGGCTTCTCCGGGCTGCGGTTTTTTCTGGAAATTGATCTGAGCACGGCGCTGCTGCTGGCCTTTGCACTCAGTTTCTCCAGCACGGTATTTGCCGTCAAAATCCTCGACGAAAGCGGGCGGATGAATTCGCTGAACGGGCGCACCGCCATCGGGGTTCTCATCATTCAGGATATCGTGGCCGTTATTTACCTGACCGTCTCTACCGGCAAGTTGCCCTCTGTTTGGGCCCTGCTGGTCATCGCGCTCCTGCCCATGGCCAGGAAGATTTTCCAGCTCATGCTGAGTCGCGTGGGCCACGGTGAACTGATAGTTCTTTTGGGATTGTTTATGGCGCTTATTGCCGGGGCGCACACCTTTGAAGCGGTGCGCCTGAAGCCGGACCTCGGGGCGCTGATCCTCGGCATGCTGATGGCGCCGCATCCCCGGGCAAAGGAGATGGCCGACGCGCTGTTGAGCGTGAAGGATATTCTGCTGGTCTGTTTTTTTCTCGAGATCGGCCTGACGGGGCTGCCGGATGCGTCCGGTCTTGTTGCGGCAGGCATTCTGGTTGGCCTGCTGCCGGTGAAAATGATGCTTTACTTCCTGGTGTTCACACGATTCACACTCAAAGCCAGGACATCGTTCATCACCACGATGAATCTTGCCAATTACAGCGAGTTCGGGCTGATCGTCTGCGCATTGGCGGCATCAACGGGGAAAATCGACCCGCAATGGCTGGTGGTCATCGCCATTGCGCTGTCCGTTTCCTTGATCGTCGCCTCACCCCTGAACAAGCACGCCGACCGTATGTTCGAGCGTATGCGCAGCCAGTTGAAACGGTTTGAGACCCATCGTCGGCACCCGGAGGAGGTGCCCTTCGAAAGGAAGCCCTGGGATATCATCATCGTCGGTATGGGACGGATTGGTGTGGGGGCATACGATTGGTTTCAGGACCGATTTGGAAAGGTGGTCGTCGGCCTTGATTTCAACCACGAAACGGTTTTTCGCAATTCTCAGCAAGGCAGGTCCGTGAAACATGTAGACGTGACCGACCCTGATTTTTGGCGGCGGCTGCCTGATCCGGATGGCGCTGTCAAACTGGTGGTTTTGGCCGTTCCAAACCTCGACGCCATGCTCTATACGTGCAGGATGCTCAAGGAGCACGGTTACCAGGGGAGAGTAGCTGCAGCCGCTCAGTATGACGAGGAAGTGGAGGCCCTCCGTGATGAGGGAGTGGACATCGCCGTGAACGTATACAGCGAAGCCGGGGCGGGATTGGCCGCCCATGTCGTAGATGAGTTGGATACGTGGAAAGAAAAAAAGATCCTGACCAGTCTGGGATTTTAATGTATTTGCCGCCCACGTTTCCGTAAGCCCCCCCTTCATCCCGGACGGTCGGATTTCCCGAGTCCGGTTGGCGACCTCAGCTTTCCCAATGAGCCTTCCCAGATGGCACCGAAGCTTAAGTGCTGACTCACATACACCCCTTGTCCCCCATTAGACATTTTGTGCCAAAAAATAACAAAAGGGAGTTACTTGCGTCCCTCAGATCACATTACTCTCCTAATACGACAACGCGCGCATCTTAAAATATCAA
>JAIWEZ010000044.1:0-11761 GCA_048631945.1 Gammaproteobacteria bacterium
GAGTAATAATTTGAAGAAGCGCGGTTTTAACTTCGTGGGTCCCACCATCTGTTACGCCCATATGCAGGCCACCGGCATGGTCAACGATCATCTCATCGACTGTTTTCGGTATGAGCTGTGATGAATAAACGTCCCACCGAGTCGGTCGCTCCAGGGGATCCCCTGGAGGGTACTGGGGGGAGTGTTCGAGAGCATCGGGTCGAGGTGGAGGACGGCGTTAATCTCAGGGCGTTCGAATGGTCCGGTCAGGGCCGGAGCGAGGCGCCGTTGCTGTTGGTTGCAGGGTGGATCACGATCGTCGATAGCTGGGCCCCGGTGCTGGCCCGATTGGCCCAATCCCGGCGGGTCATCTACCTTGAAAGTCGAGAAAAACCCTCTGCCAGGATCAGGCCTGACGCCATGTGCAGGGCGGGCTTCAGGGTCGAACGCCTTGGGCGGGACATAGCGGCGGTTGCCGCTGCCGTCGGTCTTGAGCTAGAAAAGACCGTTTTGGTTGGTTCTTCCCTCGGCGCCAACGTGATATTGGAGGCGCTCAAACAGGGCGCTCGCATTCGGGCGGCTTTTTTGATTGGCCCGAACGCGGAATTTTCCTTTCCACTGTGGTCGAGACCCCTGATGCGCCTTCCGGCGGCGGCCTATGGGTCGCTCGTGCCCTTTGTCCTGTGGTACCTGCGCCGATATCGCCTCGATGTGCGGACCGAACCGGAACAGTACGAGAGGTACCGGCGAACGCTGGAAGGGGCGGACTTCGAGCGCCTGAAACTCTCGGCACTGGCGTTGGTCGGCTATCGGGTGATCGAAGGCTTCGAGAACATCCTCGATCCGGTGGCGGTAGCCTTCGCATCCAGCGACCGTATGCACGGCGAGGCCAATGCGAGGCGATTGGCGGATGCTTTGCCTCATGGCTTGGCCCTGTCCTGTCCCACCAATGTCTTCATGCATCAGCCGGAGGTCGTCGGCGAGATCGATCGATATGTAAGGAGGGGCTCATGAGGTTTTCGACCGTGATGATGGTTCTGTTGGTTGTGTCGTTGGTCCTGGCGGCGAGTCCTATCGATGCGGCATCCCGAACGGCTGCTGTGTCGTCCTGAATATGCTCGGTCTCACAGCGAAAGGGGCCGAAGTCCTTGGCTATTATTCCGAGACCGTGTTTCCGACCAGTGCGGTTCCTGATGCGTGGGACAGCACTTGGGACGGTCCGGAGCCCATCCCTGACGAAGACGTGCTGGCCCACACTGTAGCTAATTCACCTCTTTGCCATATTTCCATCAGCAAGTGGTGTTACGCAGCAGGCGTGGATCTGAACGATGCGGACGATCAAAGCAGGGGCTACAAGAATGATCGCTGCGGCAAGATATGCGCCGATATGGCGGCGTTTACGGCTGAACTGATCAACGGTTCGACATACGTGTATGGGGTACCAAATAAAACCGCGGAGTGTATTGTATGTCACAATGCGGCTAGCCCTCCAGGCACCCCTGCCCAGGCCGGCAAGATGGACTGCGCGGGATGCCATACCAAGGATGCGGTCATCGTAGGCAGGAGACATCCGATGGATGGTGGCATGTAATAATGCCGTGTAATAACTGAGAAGTAACCGCCAATATCATACAACCTGATATATGTGGCATGCGGTCTTAATGTGGCCGCATGCCACAAACGTTTATGTTTATTTTTAAGAGCGATTGTTTTTTGTCTGGAGGCCCAAATTATGAAGTCAAGAACCTGGTTACTCTTGGCAGCATGTGTTGTGATCTTTCTTGGCATTGGGCTATGGGCCAAGGGTTCAAAAAAGGAGGTCAAAAAGAGAGTCTTACCTGAAGTAAAAGTCTTACCTAAAGTAGAAAAGTTACAAGAACCACAGCAAGCAGTGACAAAGGCAGTGTTACCCAAAAAGCAATTGGAAGAACCGGCGATAGTCACAGAGGTCATTATCCTGGACGAATCGGCGGAAGTCGAAGAGGAGATTATAGAGGAGGTTCCGCAGGGACTGGTGACGATCCGAGGACCGGTGACCAGTATGGACCCTTGTTTACAGAATATTACGGTGGATGGGACGACCGTCGATGTCTCCTCATATGGGAATTTTCCCATGTATCGGACCTATCAGATTGGCGACTTTGTGGAAGTCACTTACAGAGAGAGAGACATGAGGCACGGGGGAAATGTTCTGCACTCTATTGAGATCCTTCAAAAAAGGTAAGTTCCCCTACCCCACTGCCCATTACCCTTCCCACCCACCAACACACCCAAAGAGATATTCCATCCTTCCATCAACCATCCCGGCATTTTGCCTGATTAGAGCGGTTGTCATAATAATGTTTGGTTATCCAGGTAGCAGCGTGGGCCTTATGGCTTCCGAAGGAGTACATTTTGACCATTTTGCAAAGCGTTCTTGGTGAAGCGAAGCGTAAAAATTCAAGCTGTTTGAGGGCGTTAGCCCGAGTTCTTGAGTTTTATCGGAGTATCTATGAAAAATACTCTAATGCGGCTCAATAATGCCAAGGCGCTTTATTTTTCGACGTAGGGTGTTTTTGTCGATTATATTTCTTGGCAGATAGAGATATAAAAAAGGTAAGAGTTTAGCTTTTTGAAAAAGGCCAGATTTTGCTCACGGGTGACCTTTTGTGTTTGCATGTTGACTTCTTCAGGAATGACCATTAATTGTATTGAATAATAGCTTGCAATAGGAGCAACTACAAGAATGTCTGTAAGAAGAATACTCACATACCCGGATACGGTTTTGCGTGAACGGGCTGAACCGGTGACCAATATCGATGGAAAGGTCCAGCAGCTCATTGATGATATGGCCGAGACCATGTACTACGCACCCAGCGCCATTGGGCTGGCAAGCAACCAGGTGGGAGAACCGTGCCGCATCATTATGTTCGACACCTCAGCCAAGGACGAACCGAATGAGCTTGTGGTGCTCATTAACCCGGAAATAATTGAGGCCGATGGTGTAATCGTCAACGAAGAAGGGTGTCTAAGCGTTATTGACTACAGGGCCGACGTCAAACGCGCTGAACGCGTTACAGTGAAGGCCATAGACAGAGAGGAAAATCCGATCACGATTAAAAAGGAAGGGCTTGGTGCTATCGTCCTACAGCACGAGATTGATCATCTGAACGGCACCCTATTCATTGACCATATTAGCAAGCTCAAACGAGAGCTTTACAAAAGAAGGTTGAAAAAGTTGCTGAAAGAGAAAGAGGCGTGATTTCGTGCTTTCGTGATCAGTTTTTTATCTTAAACCTGTTTTGGTTCCGGCTTGTCCGGATTAGGACAAGTCAGTTTTAATTGGCGCCAGAAGGAAGGTATCGCCTTCTTGCTTGACGCAAAGCCCAAACATGCGGATCGTGGTGGTAAGTGGTCTGCCGAAAAAGAAGTCCATCTCATTCGGGTCCACTTTTAGCTTTTCTGCTAATAAGGGCCTCAGGTAGTGGTCGTACTGCAAAAGGCCAAGAATCTTGTCCACTGCCTTGCCTGAATCCGTTCCCCGCAGCCCCCTTACGGCCAACTCTAAGGTTTCATAAGCGCACCTTTGTTCATGAGCGCCTATGGTCTTAATAAGCCCATCATCCGGCCTGATAAGATCCATTCTTTGAAGACACGGTCTCGCCATGACTTCCTTAAACCCTCTCAGATCCCAGCATTTCAAGGCCCGGCACTCAAGTGGTCTGTGGTTATAAATACTGCACGTCTTCTGCTCATCGTCGTAAAACATGCACGTCCAGGCTTCAGCCTGCCCTTTAATCTTGATAATTTCCTGCTCCAGGACCATCAAAGCGTTATCAATGTTGCGGACGACTTCACCCTTTCTTAAGGTATAAACATGGCGCTTTCCCAAAATTCCCTTCTCAAAGAGGATTGCGTCCTCCTCATGTAAGGTCGGCCCCCCTTTCATACAACAGGTCCCACAGCGAATACAGTGGGTACGGGGCACCTCTTCCCTCTCAGGTATCATATTATCGGCTTTGACCATGCTCTTTCTGAAACAGTGACTGATGTTAGATCCAGAAAAACCAGACCTCAAACCAAGAAACCCCGTCATTAAGGAGACGGGGTTTCTTGAACATGTTTTGAACTTCTCAGACTGTTACCCGCATCACCACTATTCAGACCTCAATCCTCTATTAGCGGTGGCAAGCTTCAACGCTAAGGGCCGTGGAATAGATAACTTTCCAGTTTATATGAACTCGGAAGCCCCGATAATATCATCTTCCGCAGTAGGCAGATTAAGCCGGGAACTTATTATTCCAGTAGTCCTAAGCCCATAGGCTTCAGGGCAATCACTAGTGAACCTTAGAACTCATGCGGTTTCAACGTTTATTGCCTGCGGGCCCTTTTGTCCCTGCTCGACTTCAAAGCGAACTCGCTGGCCTTCGTATAGAGTCTTGAAGCCAGTGCCGAGAATAGAGCTAAAGTGAACAAATACATCCTGGCCTTCGTCCGTGCTAATGAAACCATAGCCCTTTTTCTCGTTAAACCACTTTACAACGCCTTCTGCCATGACCATGTCCCTCCTTTCAAAATGTGATTTAGATGGGATATGGGTCTGACAGAAAAAAAAAGCCAACAAGCTCTGAGGGCCTTGATGGCATCTTCTTCTACTCCGCAAAACTCCTATCCCAAACCAAAACCAAAATCTTGCCTTACACGTAGCCTTACACGTAGGTGTCAGGCTCAAAAAAAAGTTGAAACTGTTAAATATTATAACCTTTTTCTTTACTATCACCTCATGGGTTATCGTGTCAAGCAAATCTATCACTTTTTTTGACCGCACGACTCACCAGGTCATCTGGCAGGTCTTCTGTCGATCAATCCATAGAATAATTCAGGCCGTTGATTAGAGAATGCCACGAGGCTTTTGGACTTTTCACAGCAATCGGATATGGACCTTTCTGCTACGAGGGCCATCAAACTCACAGAAAAACACACCCTGCCATGTCCCCAACTTCAAGCGGCCACCCTCCACCGCAATGATCTCTGAAGCCCCTATAATGCTGGACTTGATGTGTGCAGGCGAATTCCCTTCCAGATGGTTATATGCTTCCTTCCAGGGAACGATCTTGTTCAAAACCAACAAGATGTCCGACTTGACACTAGGGTCAGCGCTCTCATTGATGGTAATAGCCGCCGTGGTATGCGGAACAAAGAGCATGCAAATCCCATCATCGACCCCTTCTGATCGGAGTGCTTCTTCGATATGCCTCGTAATGTCTATGAGTTCGGTCTTAGAGCCGGTTTTAACTGTAATCGTCCTATTCATGGCCTCTCCAGACAAAAAAAAGAGGCTTTACACCACAGTAAAGCCTCTTTTTCGGACGTCCGAATTGTTTCACAAAATTAAAATTCGTGCCTTAGACGCATCCGGTCGGTTTTGGAAGACCGGCCATCTTACATGCGCCTTTACCAGGGCCAGACGGGAACAGCTCATAGATGTGCTTCAACTTGTAACCGGTGACCTTCGAGAAAATCCTGACCATAGGTGCGATCCCGTTCTTCTCGTAATATTCCCGCAAGAAATCCACGCATTTCATATGCTCATCGTTTAGTTCGTCAATCCCCTCAGTCGACTTCACATATTTAACCCACTCCGGACTCCAGTTCTGGTAATCATCGATGAAACCATCTTCGTCCACGGTAAAGGTTTTCCCTTCATACTCAACAGTTGGCATGCCAACACCCTCCTTTCTCTATTTACGTTAATTATATTATGTAGTTATACCTAACCACATTCGCAACCCACAAATAAGAAATGCTTTTATATGAAAAAACTCAATTTGTCAACACGAAAAAGCATAAATGTCAGATGCTACCCGAACTCTGCGCAGTTTTTATCCTACCCTCACCCGGACCTTATTGTGCACTGACAGCCACTTCATCCCGTCCTGCCTTTTCTTTCAAGTATACGTTGACCATAGTGTCATGGATCGTCTCAACGTGTTTACCCACGTAGTTGGCCTGAATGGGCAGTTCGCGGTGACCCCGGTCCACCAGAACGGCCAGTTCGATCCGGTCCGGACGGCCGAAATCGATCAGGGCATCCATGGCCGCACGTACCGTACGGCCGGTAAAGAGGACATCATCCACCAGGATCACCTCTTTTCCATCCAAGGAAAAAGGGAGGTCGGTTTTCTGGACCACAGGCTGGTGGCTTATGCGTGTCCAGTCGTCCCTGTATAGGGTGATGTCCAGATCTCCTCTTGGAATATCCGTACCTTCAATAGAAAGTATCTTTTCCTTTATCCGATCAGCCAAAAATACCCCACCCGTTCGGATACCGATCAGTACCAGGTTATCCGTCCCCCTTTGTTTTTCTAGGATCTCGTGGGCCATTCTTGTCAAGATCCGGTCAATATCGGGGCCTTTCAAGATAATCTGTTCTGTTGTCATGACAACCCTCTTCTAATTTAATGATTCGTATTAAAGTTGGTGCCCATCCATCACCACCCTCCCTTGGAAGGAGGGGGTTAAGGTTCTACACCTCACTCAGAGCTCATAGAGGGTCTCATCACGGTGTGGTGTAGCCCGTTTGACCCTGCGTCCCCTTTTCTCCCCCATTACGAAAGGTTCCTCCTGTTCAAGCAGGTCCCCCATCTCGGCCTCAATCTGTTCCGGGTCCTCGCCTGCCTCCATGCGTTTGAGGGCTTCTTCCATGCCCGGCCCAAGACCGATACCAGCCACATCTGAGAGCTTGCGCATCAAACCGACAGCCTGGCGCGGATCATCCTCGTTGATGCTGTCGGCCTCCCGGGCCAATAGATTCATAGCCTTCTCCATCTTGGCTTCATCTATGGGCAAATCATCCAAATCGCCCTCCTCCTTTGCCCCCTTAAGTCTGGCGAAAGCGGACATTTGCCTCTTCAACTTTTTTTGTTTGCATCTGGGGCAGAGGGGCCGTTTAGTGGTGTTCACGGAGCGTGAGAAAAAGTTGAATATGGTGTTGCACTCTTCGCAATAAAACTCATAAATAGGCATGGTCTGTTCTCCTGATCAGCGGTCCGGTATTGTTTCCTTTTATAATAAGAGATCTTACGGGAAGGGCAAATAGAATAATCAGATTGTATCTATCAAAATTTGTTCGAATTTGCAATGCCCTGCTAATTCGTTTTTATCCGTAATTCATGAAACCACCCACAGTGACCGGTTAGAGATTTTGTCAAGCACATATCTCGAGACGCTTCCCATAAAGAAGGCCTGGTTGATGCCACGTCTGCCAATGACAACCGTACCGTAGTTCTGCTTCCTGGCATAATCCAGGACCGCCTTACCAACGTTAACGGCCCGCTTTTTCACCTTAAGTTCTATTTGATTGTCTTGGATGCCTGCTTCCTTAAATCTATGCTGTGCGCGGGCATAAAAATGGTCAATACATCGCCTGGCACCCTGAGCAACTATTTGCCCAACGTCACTATCTTTTTCGTCAAAACTAATGGCGCAGTAATCGCTGAGCTTTGGCATCACATGAAACAAAGTGATCTTGATCTTCTCGTTTCCCCCAACCATAAAACTAAGGTGATCCACAGCGCGAAGTGAGGCTTCAGAACCGTCTACGGCCAGCATAACCTTCATAGACGTGATATCTCCGTCCACTACCCACACGGGGATCACTCTGGAGTGCTCTACTAACTTGGCAGTCGTGCTTCCCATAAAGGTCTTCTGAACGCGCGAAAGCCCCCTTCGTCCCACAAGAATCGCATCATAGAGGCCCTGCTGGGCACAGTCCAAAATATCCTTACAAATCCCCATCATCTTTTGTTGGGTGGTAATATCAACGCGCTTCTCGGCAACCCCCATCCCGACCATCCGGGTCTTGTGCTTCTCCAGGATACCACGGGCATATTCATTGTTTTTTTGTATGACCCTTCTTAGGTCGGTCCTTGCCTTAAGATCGGTTTCAGCCTCATCCAGGAGAAACTGGGAGACGGTCGGCTGCACATGGAATAGCGTATAAGTTAGCTCTCGGACAACTGAAGATATCCTGGCGGCATATGCGACCGCATGGGTTGAATGAATCGAACCATCAACGACCAGCAAAATCTTCTTATCCACAGTATTTACTCCTTTCTCTTGAGGATGTTCGGTCACCTAAGCTCCTCTTTTTCCCAAGAACGAGCCTTGGGGTAACACTTTACGTATCTGAAAAAGGCCCGTTTTTACTTGACCAGATCACTCTTACGCCTTGGGCAACCATGGACAACGTAAACTACAATATTTGCGCTTTTCTGTAAAATCGAAATCTTCAGATACTTACCGGTATGAACCCGATCAACACAATTCTTTTCTCGGACGCAAAAAATGCTTGGGCCTGTTTTGACGTGAATCGTGTCGGGCAAACGCGTCAATATTGCCAAACGATTCACCAATATGATATATGAGGAGACTCAAAGGCAGAAGCAGCAAATTCCCCATGAAAACCGCCTTTATTTATACTCAAAAATATTTTGCCTATGACTACGGGCCAAGTCATCCCCTCAAAATTGAAAGGTTACACCTCACAAATGAACTTTGCAAGGCATATGGCCTATTTAGCCTACCTGATTCGGGCCTGATTGAAACCAAACCTGCATACGAATCGGATATCCTCCGCTTTCACACACCCAGGTATGTTGAAGTCCTGAAAAAGGCCAGTTGCGGCCAGATCACCGGCGATTTTTCATGCGGCCTAGGGCCGGGGGACAACCCTGTCTTTGCTGGGTTGTGGGAGTGGTCCCGGTTTCATACGGGTGCATCCCTTCAGTGTGCCGAACTGATTTCCGGGGGCAAGGCCCGCATAGCCTTTAACATCGCAGGCGGTCTCCACCATGCTGCCGCCGGACATGCCTCGGGCTTTTGCTATATCAACGACCCGGTCCTGGCCATCTATCACTTTGTGGACAAAGGAAAGCGCGTCCTGTATCTGGATATAGACGCCCACCACGGCGACGGAGTCCAATGGGCATTCTATGAGGACCCCAGGGTGTTGACGGCCTCGTTTCATCAGGATGGACGCACCCTGTTCCCCGGCACTGGTGGGCTCAGCGAGACAGGTCATGGGGAGGGTTTGGGTTATGCCGTGAACATACCCATGCTCCCCGGTACAGACGACCATGTATTCTGGAACGGCTTCAAAGCGATTGTCCCGGTGCTCATCGAACTGTTCAACCCGGATGTGGTGGTCTCTCAACTTGGGGTGGACACATTCATGGATGATCCGCTGGCCGCACTGGAATTCACCACAAACGGGTTCTGCAGGGCCATCTCCTATCTGGCCGAGCAAGAAGTCCCCTGGGTGGCCTTGGGTGGAGGAGGCTATAGCCCTTCCAATGTTGCGCGTGCATGGACATTGGCATGGGCCATTATGAACGGTGTGGATCTGTCTGATGATCTTCCCGAGTCCATGGTGAAAACCCTGTCTGCTCAGGGCCATCGCGGTAAAAAACTCCGAAACTCTGAACACAAAAGCCAATGGCGAGAACAGTGTCTAAAGCACATGCAAAAGTGCCAGAGATATTTGGAAAAAAACGTCTTTCCAAAAATTGTATAACCTGCAATCAATATGAAATCGTAAAAAGTCGGATTCGGTAAATGTGTCATTCCCGCCTGCCAACGCCTGAGACAACATTCAGCTTATGTGCCAGCATTTCTGGCAATGGCGGGCAGGTCGACCGCAGGGAGAAATCTTATGTTTTCAACGTGTTACTTCAGAAAGATTTCTCCCTTTCAGCCGTCGTAGCCGAGGCTACTATGGCGAAGTCGGCTCGCTCGAAATGACAGGTAATTGGGACTTTTTACGAGACCATCTTTATTTGAAGGCCTCGGAAAAATCAAGTCATAAATCCGCGGGCCTACCCTTCTCATCCCAGCCCCTGTGACGATAGTAGTCAGTCAGCATACTCTCAAGCTCGGCCTCGCTGATCCTGTGGCCGCTCTTGAGGGCCTCTTTATAAAACCTGCTGGGAAGGCGGTCATCCTCCCGCCTAAGCCCTTCCTGGATATTGAATTTTCTCACCGTGTTTGAGATATTGGCACTGATGGCCTTGAGCGTTGCCTTGTCGGCCTCGATACCCGTGACGCCTTGTACGATTTTACACAGGGTCTCCCAGGGATACAGGTCCCGATAAAAACGACACAGGATCAGGGTATCAAAAAGGGTAAGGCGGTCCTCAAAGTCTACAAACATGGCTGCTTTGCCTTCGATAGTATCAGGGTCGATCATGCCGGAAAGTTCCGGCTTGTAAAAGGTGGCCCTCAGGTGACAGGCACCCCGATCAGAGGTCGCATACCCGAGTCCAACTCCCTTGAGGACTCTGGGGTCATAACCGGCAGGCTCCAGACCTTTTACATGGACAGCTACATCTTCAAGGCCCCATTCCTCTGAAGCCGCTATGATTCCACGGGCCAAGAGATCCCCTATTCCCTCCCGAAAGGCGATTTTTTTCAATAACCCCGCAATCGCGTCCACACGTCCATAGTCGATCTTATAATCAATCTTTCCCCGGCGGGCAGCTTCAATGGTCAGACCGCAAAGGTTTCCAGCAGTTATGGTGTCCATACCGAGCCGGTCACAGATGTCGTTGAGATAAATAATTTCCTCAATGCTATCTATCGCACAAAGACCGCCAAAGGCATAGATGGTCTCATATTCGGGCCCCTCAAGTCGAAGGCCGGCATGACGTCCGGATTTGACCTTTGTCATCCGACCGCAGGCCATGAAACATTTCAAACAGGCCCGAGGCTTTACCTCACAGCGTTCGTGGAGGGCCTCGGCGCTGATTTGTCGCCACTTTTCATAGGTTCCTTCCGACCAGTAGCGGGAGGGAAACCCGCCTGCTTCATTCATCACCTTTACCATCATGGGTGTGCCCTTACTTTTATAGGCCGCGACCTGAGGGTGCTCTTTTGCCTCTGCGGCTAATTGTTTAGCGAACGTTTTTACTGCATTCCTATCGCTCGGTTTTCGCCTGCAGTCTCCTTGAAACACGATCGCCTTGAGCTTTTTGCTCCCCATGATACACCCCGCACCGGTCCGGCCGGCAGAGCGCCAATAGTCGTTCTCAATGACCGAAAAACAAACCTGATGCTCCCCTGCCGGTCCTATGACCACGGCTCCTGCTCGAAATTTCTTGTAACCGCTCTTTTTTGCAAACCTTTTGATTGCCTCATCTTCGCTCTCATATGTGTCCATTCCCCATATTGCGCCTGCCTTCTGGAAAGCCACACCCTGCGGATCAATCACCAATACCGTGGGGGTCTTGCTCTTTCCCCTGATAACGACAGCGTCATACCCGGCAGCATCCAAGGCCTCAGGGGTTCGCCCCCCTGCGTACGATTCAGAATAGAAGCCGGTCTGTGGCGACTTGGTGAAAACGCCGTACCTGGATGAGCCCCAAATAAGGCTGCCGCACACAGGTCCGGTGGCAAAGATCAAGTGATTTTCCGGACTCAAGGGGTCCACCTGAGGCGGGTTCAAACTAAGGAGGAGATGGGATGCAAGCCCTTTACCGCCCAGAGCCCCCCTCAGGACCTCATTATCAGGGGCTTCAACTCTAAAGCTCCTGCTCGTCAGGTCTACAAACAGTATACGACCGTAAAATCCATCCATCAATTTCCTGGCCCTCTCTTCGTAATGGGCTTTGTCGGGAGTAAACATTGACGACTTCGTAAAAAGTCAGCAATTCTTTAAATCGTCATTCCGGCGAAAGCCGGAATCCAGTGAAATCAACATGTTCTGGATGCCGGATCAAGTCCGGCATGACGAATCATGACTTTTTAC
>JAIWEZ010000045.1:0-11714 GCA_048631945.1 Gammaproteobacteria bacterium
TCAAAAGTCATTTCGCCTCTTAAGATGTTGGCACGCCCTCCCATCAGAGATTCAGGTGTAGAGGCAACCGAATCAAGCATATACCCTGGCATCCTTCCAACAGGTGAAAACGGTATCCTGTTGGTTGTCAGGCAAAATGGAAAAGAAGTAGTGGAGCAAATGTCGGTAAGTATAGTAGAGAGTAAAATTCAATAATGATAGATAGCAAATACCCAATTCCGCCTAATTGAGCATCGTTCAATTAGGGTCTAAATTTTTGCGCAAGCCCTTAGCAAACTCCACCAAATAAGCGGCTCAATATGACTTCAATCACGTGCCGGGGGGAGCCATCTGTCGGCCAAAAACAGGGGCAGTTCAGCGGCACAGATTGGCCCCACTGTGACTTTCCAGCCTGTTGATTGCTCTATTTCATAACTCATAGCCGCGGCCAGGCCGGGGATGATGACTTCCTGATGAGAAACCCTTTCGTGAATTCCTGATTTGGCAACCTCTTTGCTGATTACCTCGGCCGTCAGGTTCTTAAGAATGACAGCCATATCTACTGTATCTCCCTTGGTGTCGGCAAAGATGAGAAAAAAGGGGCTTCTTGTAGTACCAAGGATCGAAGTGATCACGTCCTGGGTATGAATGTTGTTCCCAGAGATTAGGATAGGGCTATCTTTGTCCGGGGTATTGATTTCCACCAATCCCGTGGGGCCCGGACTGGGTACAGTGAGGCAGGGAAATTTCGGCAGGAGATTGTCGGCATTTAGGGCAACTTGAAAAGGGTAGTAGAGGGTTTCAGAGAGATGAGGACAATCCGCTGGCTTTTTCAGGCCACGCCGTAAAGCTTCGACGTATTCCATACAATTCTTGGCCCCGCACTCTGCACAATCGGTTTGAGGGAGGTATCTGAAAAAATCAATCCTATCCAAATAGTTATCAGCAAGGAGCATCATAGTATTTCGGAATGCGGATTGCGGATTGCGGAATCAAAAGGAAAAGAATCCGCATTCGATTCATCCAGTATCCAGCATCCAGCATCGTTTTGTTGGACATAACTTATCTTATGGCCTGATAATAGTTACGAAAAATGGAAACCTGCGCTATCAAGATAAGCCCTCGCATCACCAACGGTGTAAAGAGAACCGGTTATGCACACAGCATCTGCTTTGCTGGTCTCTTCAAGGGCAAAGGATATGGCATCAGACAATTTCGGTATGACGACCAGGTCCTGTTTAAGAGGACGGAGAAATGATGCTAATTCGTGGGGATCGGCAGCGCGCTCATACTGGGGTCTGGTTAGGATAATACGGTGGGCAACACTGGCGAGATCTCGAAGCATGGGTTTCCACGCCTTGTCTTCCAAAACACCTACCACCATGGTCAACCGACGGGAGGAAAATGAGTTTTCCAGGAACTTCTTGAGCGTCCTTACCGCAGACGGGTTATGTGCGCCATCCAGGAGGATGAACGGCTTCCTTGAAAAAACCTCAAGACGCCCGGGCCAGCGGGTAGCGGCAAGGCCTTCATAGACGGCTTCATCAGTCAGGTAAACCCCTTTTTTCTGCAGGAGTTCCAGGGCACCCAAGGCAAGAGCCGCATTGGTGACCTGGTGGTCCCCGATCATTCCAATCTTGACTTGGGGCCAACGGCGACCGATGCCCAGATAGGTGAAGGAGCCTTCCTTATTTTTACGAATCCGGATCTCTTTTCCGAGCCTGTACAACGGCACTTCTTTTTCTGTAGCTACCTGCTCTATGACCTTAAGAGCACTCTTCTGCCGGGTTCCTGTGACAATGCCGGCGTTCCTTTTGATAATACCTGCCTTCTCACGAGCGATTTTTGCAAGAGTGTTTCCGAGATATTCCTGATGTTCCATGCTGATATTGGAAATGATGCTGACCTCCGGATGCACCACATTCGTTGCGTCATACCGGCCGCCCATACCCGTTTCAAGCACAGCCCAGTCCACTTTTTCCGAGGCAAAGTGGTAAAAGGCCATGGCAGTGGCACACTCGAAGAACGTCGGGGGCTCCCCCTGGGTGTATATCCGCTGAACCACTTCTGCAACTCGTGCCACATCTTTATCGGAAATGGGACGTCCATTGATCTGTATTCGTTCATTGAAACGAACTAGATGAGGAGACGTGTAAAGGCCCACCTTATATCCTCCATGGGCAAGGACCGAAGAAAGAAAGGCTGCAATCGATCCCTTGCCGTTGGTTCCTGCGATGTGGATGGAGGAAAAACGATCCTGAGGATTTCCAAGACCCCTCATCAGGCGGGAAATTGAGGCCAGTCCGAGCTTGATCCCAAAGCGTCTGAGGCGATAAAGTGCCGACAGGTGGTCGTCAATGGAAGAAATCATGATGGCATGAAGAGTGAACTAAAGTGACTAAAGTGAGCTAAGGTGCCTAAAGTTATGGAAGGCATCCAATTGCGTAAGGATAGTGTCAGTGGTCCGTTGTCAATAGCGAGTTGCACCAAGATGCTGGATGCTGGAGACAGGATACTCGATACTGCCTACTGCTGACTGACAACCGACAACGGTCAGCTGGTGACGCTTTCGTAAAAGCCCCAGATACAAGGCGCGCGAATCTAGAGGAATGAGGCGTACTGATGTACGCCGCAATGACGAAAGATGAAGCGGAACGCCGTAGATGGGACTTTTACGGAAGCGTCAGTGCTTGAAGCTTCTCTGGCCGGTGTATACCATGGTCGCACCGGCCTCGTTGCATGCCTCGATGGACTGGTAGTCGTTCATGGAGCCGCCGGGGTGGATTATCGCGGAGATGCCCTCACGGAGGCCCACATCCACGCCGTCCCGGAAGGGAAAAAAAGCGTCGCTGACCATGGCAGACCCTATAAGGCCGCCCTTTTCTTGGGCCACTCTTTCGTCGATCTCCCTTTTCTTTGCTTCGTCCGCGAGCTCATTATAGGGGATATTTAGCTCCTCAAAGCAATAGCGGTCCGCCAGCTTGCGATAAGCCTTGTCCCTGGCAATTTCCGCCACACCCACACGGTCCTGTTCGCCGGTTCCGATCCCAACAGTTACCTCGTTCTTAACGTATATCACGGAGTTGGATGTGACACCGGATTCCACCAGCCAGCCAAAGAGCATGTCCTGATACTCTTGCTCGGTAGGCTCCCTTTCGATACGGTACATTTTTCCCTGGTATTCGCATTCGGCGAGCTTAAGGTCTTCCTTTGATCGTGCCTGTGGGACAAAAGACCACTGGGTGATGATGCCGCCGTCAATAAGACTTTTGAACTCCACAGTGCGTTCACCTACAAATGTTTGCAAGCGGCTGATATTTCCAATCCTGACTACCCGAAGATTCTTTTTCTTGGCAAAGATGTCCATGACCCCCGCATCGAACTCTGGAGCTACCACCACTTCGGCGTATTGGCCGGCAATGGCTTCTGCCGTGGCCTTGTCGACCGGACGGTTGACGGCAATGCAACCTCCAAAAGCGGCCACACGGTCGGCCATGTTCGCCTTGAAGTATGCTTCCTCCAAGGAGGCGGCCCGCGCAACCCCACATGGATTGTTGTGTTTGACAATTACCACGGTCGGCTTGTCCACTAAGTATCTAAGGATGTTCAAGGAGTTGTCCGCATCGGTAAGGTTCGTCTTCCCGGGGTGCTTGCCGGATTGCAGCAGCTCTATGTCAGAAGCCAGGTATTGGCCGGGCTGAATGGTTTGGGCCTCTCCAAGGACCAGATTGCCGTTTGCCAGCTTATACAGGGCGGCCTCCTGGCCCGGATTCTCCCCGTACCTAAGACCCTTTTGGACATCGTCTACTACCCAGACGACCTTATCGTAGAAGAGGGTCTGTCGCTTGTCATCATCCACAAACGATATCTCCATCTTTGGAGAAAAGTGGTCATCCATTACGGTTCTGTACATCTTTTTTAGATCTTCAGCCATCGTTTTAGCCCTCCTTGATTACGTTTCGGAATTTCCTTTTTTTTACATAGTGATTTTGTAGCCATAGGACAGGTTATGTCCACCAAACGATCCTGGATCCCGGATGCTTGATGCTGGATAAAAATATAAACTAGATTCTTACATCCAGTATCAAGTATCAAGTTTCCAGCATCTGATTCGCCTAAGGGGCGGTAAATTCATAACACCCGCTCACATCGCCAAGAGATTTGCTTGCCAGAAAATCTGCAATATGGCGGTCATACACAGCGGTGTGTTCAAATGCCTTTTGGGCAAGGTCATAACGAAGTTTGAGTGAGATTTTGCCGGTGTTTGCCTTCATCTCAGAGATGATCCTTGTATAGTCAGCAGGGTCGACAACCGGGGCAACCCGGATGAAATTTTTTGCCGAAGCCCTTATCATGCAGGGGCCGCCAATGTCGATATTCCCCCTTGCCTGTTCCACAGTAACGCCCTCTTTGGATATGGTTTCCTTAAAGGGATAAAGGTTAACAACAACCATATCTATGGGAACAGCCCCGGTCCTCTGGAGGTCCTGCTGGTGTGCATCATTGTGGGTCTCTGTGAGAAGACCCAGGTAGATTTTAAAGTCAAGCGTCTTGACCAGCCCACCCTGGGTTTCGGGCTGTCCTGTGAAATCAGAGACAGGAGTCAGGCACGAAGAAGCCCGATCACCAAGGATCTCATTGATCCTGCTGTATGTTCCACCTGTAGAAAATAGGCGTATATCGGGGCTGATATCCAGCAGAGATGGTATAAAGCTCTCCAGACCGCTCTTGTTGGATACACTTACAATTACGCGCTTGACTTTTACGAATCCATCAATCTTTTCAACAATATTGATCGCCATGACCCCCTCCTTTGTATTGCGGAATGCGGAATGCGGAATGCGGATTAAGACAATGGTGATTAAATATTTAGTATTACCCGCTTGCTAAAATAGACGTGAAGTTTCCCACAGAAACCATTTGAGCGTCAAGCAGTTTTTAGCCCTGCAAAGAGAGACACTAAAGCCTTGCATCTCCTGTTGACAAAGAGACTCTATGCATTATGTTAAAGAATTGTACTAACTTTGCCTCTGCAGTGAGCCCATGATTGAAGTTGATCGTTTGACCAAATATTTTGGCCCTGTTCCAGCCGTAGTGGATGTCTCATTTCGGGTGGAAAAAGGAGAAATCATCGGATTTCTCGGCCCCAACGGTGCCGGTAAAACAACAACGCTTCGAATGCTCAATGGGTTTTTCCCACCCACTTCCGGCTCTGCGCGTATCAACGGCCTGGATGTCTTTGACCGCTCTCTAGATATCCGGAATCGACTCGGGTACCTCCCCGAACACGTTCCCCTGTACAAAGAGATGAGAACCGAGGCCTATCTCAGGTTCGTAGCCGAGGTTAAAGGCGTGCCTGCGGGGCAGCGCAACAGGGAGGTGGACCGTGTCACAGAACAATGCGGGCTGCAATCCGTGCGCAAGAAGTTTTTAGGTAAGATGTCTAAGGGATTTCAACAAAGGGTTGGCATTGCCCAGGCCATTTTGAATGATCCCGATGTCTTGATCCTGGATGAGCCCACGATCGGCCTTGACCCCAAACAGATGATAGAAATCCGGGAGTTGATAAAGGGTTTTGCCGGACACAAGACAGTCATCCTGAGCAGTCACATCCTTCCCGAGGTAAGTATGATCTGTCAAAGGGTTGTGATCATCAATGAGGGACGAATCGTGGCCGAAGATACCCCTGAAGGACTGACCGGCAAGGATAAAACAAAGGTCGTTTTGGAGATAAAGGCACCCCAGGCTGAGGTCCAGGCAAATCTTCGTGCCTTGCCGGGCGTTGCTGCCGTTTCTGTTGAGGCCCAATCCGGAGACCACTCAGGCCGTTACGTGGTAGAGATGGTGGAGGGCAAGGATGTTCGAGATGCCATAGCTCAATCGATCGTGGCTGCCGGATGGTCGCTCCTTGAAATGCACACGCTCCGACTGAGCCTGGAAGATATTTTTATCCGTCTTGTAACCGAGGAACAAGTAAGGGAGTGAGCCGATTGCGGATTTTGGATTGCAGATTCAAAAGAAGGTGAAACAGGCGATAGAACCATGAGAACTTTTTATGCCATTTTGAAGCGGGAACTATACGTATATTTTTCGTCCCCCATCGCTTATGTGGTGGTGACTATTTTTCTGCTTCTCTCCGGTTATTTTTTTTACAGTGCCTTTGCCTATTTCAGCATGGTCAGCATGCAGGCAATGAGGATGCCGGGGGTTGGCGGGATCAATGTAACAGAGATGGTGTTGCTTCCTACTTTAGGAAATATGAGTGTGATCATGCTCTTGATGATGCCCCTTTTGACCATGCGCCTTTTTGCCGAAGAGAAAAAGGCGGGCACTCTGGAATTGATGTTGAGCTATCCTGTCCGTGAAACCGAACTGCTGTTCGGAAAGTTTACCGCATGTATTGTGGTCTTTTTTATCATGCTTGTCCCGACCTTCCTCTATCCTTTGTTTGTGTGGTTTTACGCTGAACCGGACATCGGTCCGATATTAACAGGTTATCTGGGCCTTTTCCTCATGGGGACGGCCTTTATCGCCCTGGGAATTATGGTGTCTTCTGCTACAGAAAACCAGATAATAGCTGCGGCTATTTCCTTTGGAGCGATACTGATGTTTTGGCTGATCGGCTGGTCCGAGACCTTTGTAGGGCCTGTTTTGGGAAAGGTCCTTTCTCATATTTCGCTGCTTGAACACTTTGAAACCTTTTCAAGGGGTGTGATAGATACCCGTGACATTATCTATTATATCAACTTTAACATATTGTTTCTTTTTATGACCATGCGATCTCTGGAGTCGAAAAGATGGCGGGGATAGACCGAGCAAGACTTTTCACAGGCCTGGGATATACGGGGTTCATTATCATTGTGGTTACGGCCATAGCTTATGGCATGGTACCTGCCGCACAAAAGTATACCTGGGTCGGATGGATAGTAGGTCTTTTGTGTCTAATTGCTTATGTGATCGGCAGTTATAACACCGTCCGAGACTATTTCAAGAGGCGATCAACCCGACATGGGGCCAGTGCCCTCATATTGATCTTGCTTGTTTTGGGCATCCTGGTCTTTGTGGAGGCCATTTCCGCCAGACACAGCATGCGGTTTGACCTGACAGCCGGCAAGAGATTCACCCTTTCAGAACAGACATTAAGGATATTGAAGAACTTGGAAAAGCCGGTGCGTGTAACAGCCTTTTACCAGGAGGCATCACCACAGGCCGAAGAGGCCGAGGACCTACTTGACCAGTATGCCTATGCCTCACCTAAGTTCTCTTTCGAGTTTGTAGATCCTGATCGGTTTCCGGGAAAGGCCAGGCGTTACAATATTACTGCTTACGACACCCTGATGCTGGAGACAGACACCCGTGAGGAGAAGATAACCAAGATCACCGAGCAAGAACTGACCAACGCCCTCTTGCGAGTGACGCGGAAAGGGGAAAAGGTCATTTACTTTGCGACCGGACATGATGAAAAATCTACTGACAACTATGGGAAAGACGGTTACAGCAGTGTAAAGAAGGCTGTAGAGGACCAGAACTATATGGTGATGGACCTTCTTCTGATGCGAGCCGAGGAGGTGCCGGCAGACGCCTCGGTGCTCATCATTGCAGGCCCTGAGAAAGCCCTCTTCCCTGAAGAAGTCGACACTTTAAAGCGCTTCGTTGATCAGGGAGGACATCTTTTGATCCTCATCGATCCGGAAACTGATACCGGCCTGGGAGAGTTTTTGAAATCATTCGGCATTCAAGTGGGCCAAGATATCATCGTGGATAAGCTGAGCAGGCTTTTTGGAGCCGATTATCTGACCCCCATTGTCTCCGAGTATGCCGGTTACCACCCCATCACCGAGAATTTCGGGACAGCATCTTTCTTTCCACTTGCCAGATCTATCAGCGTAGCAAAGGACGTGCCCCAGCATGTGCAGAATACAGAACTGGCCAAGACAGGACCAAGCAGCTGGGCTGAGACCGATCTTGCAATGCTAAAGCAAGGGAAGGCTTCTTTTGACAGCCTGAAGGATACCATGGGTCCGATTCCCGTGGCCATGGTCTCGACCATACAGCATGAAACCGAGGAAGCTAAAGATGGTCAGGATGCCCCACGACCGACCCCAAGGCCGGCAAGGATTGTCGTGTTTGGAGATTCCGATTTTGCCGGCAATTCCTATGTGAATCTATCCGGCAACCAGGATCTTTTCATGAACGCCCTGAGCTGGTTGGCCGAAGAGGAGGACCTGATTGCCATTCGTCCCAAAGAGCTAAACAGCCAACCAGTGGTCCTCTCATATGCCGAGAGCCGGGTCATATTCTGGGCTTCAGTCGTGCTGCTGCCTGGCGGGGTGCTGATCATCGGTATTGTGGTGCTGCGCCGGAGAATGGTCGCCAGATGAATGTGAAAAAGATTGCCTTCCTTTCGACCATTCTGCTCCTGCTGGTCGGTTTCTATTATCTTTATGAGGTCCGCTATTCAGAAAAGCAAAAAGAGAAGGCGGACTCATTGAGGAAGGTTTTGAACATCAAGACCGAGGAAATCGATTGTATACACCTCAGGAAACTCAAGGACCCGGTAGTGCTCGAAAAAAGGGACAAGGAGTGGTTCTTGGTAAAACCCATTATTGCACGGGCAGATACCTGGGCTGTTGACCAGATTATAGATACGCTGGCAAATGGAACCTGGGAAAGAGAGGTTACCCCACTTCCCAAGGATTTAGGCGACTTTGGTCTATCCGATCCTGAGATAGAGGTGGAACTTTCCGGCAATGGGCTCTCTGAGTCCCATAAGATTTTGATAGGGGCAAAAAATCCTACAGGCAACATGCGGTATGTAAGGATTAGCCAGGAGGAAAGAGTACTCCTGGTATATGATCGCTTCAAAGATGTTTTGGATAAGACCCCTGATGATCTCCGGGATAAGCATATTCTTAGATTAAAAGAAGACAATGTGTTCAAGATCGTGTGGCGTGCAGATGAAAAGACCTTTGAGGCAGAGAAAAAAGAAAATAAGTGGGTCGTGGTAGAGCCTGCCGGCGAAGAGATCGCTGAGAGTGAAATCAGGAGCCTTGTTTGGCGACTGGAAGGCCTGAAGTTCAAAAAAATATACGAAAAACCTGATCATCCCCTTTCATATTATGGCCTGGACAAACCTGTTGGTATGATCAAGCTTTTTGATCAGGAAAAACAGGTTATTAAAGACCTGAGCTTCGGCATGAAAAAAGAGCCTACGGTTTCTTACTATGTGAAGACCGAAGGGGACAAGACAGTGTATGAGCTTTCTTGCGACTTTTTGAAGGACCTTCCAGAGCCGGAGGAAGGAAAAGAGAAAAAGCAGACCGAACGATGACAACTAAACGAGACTATTACGAGATTCTCGGGGTTGACCGCAATGCAGGTGGAGATACTATCAAGGCGAATTATCGAAAGCTCGCCTTGAAATACCACCCGGACCGCAACCCTGGTGATAAGGAGTCTGAGGAGAAGTTCAAGGAGGCGGCCGAGGCCTATGAGGTCCTCCGGAATTCCCAGAAAAGAAACGTATATGACCAATTCGGGCACCAGGGTCTTCAAGGGACAGGTTTTACCGGATTCCGTGGATTTGAAGATATATTCTCAAGCTTTGGCGATATCTTTGAGGATTTCTTTGGCTTCGGGGGCGGTACACGCTCCAGAACGGCAGCACGCCGTGGGGCGGACCTCAGATATGACTTTACAATCAGTTTTATGGATGCTGCCTTTGGTACGGATACCGAGATCGAAATTGAGAAACTTCAAACCTGTTCCGCCTGCCAGGCCACAGGATGTGAGCCCGGAACCTATCCGGAAGACTGCCGCCAGTGCGGAGGCTCCGGGCAGGTTACCCGAAGCCAGGGATTTTTCAGCATCAGAACCACATGCCCCTATTGTCATGGTGAGGGCCGAAGCATAGCCAACCCCTGTCCTGATTGCCGTGGGACAGGACAAATTGAGCGTGTAGAGAAGGTTTCTGTGAAGATACCCCCTGGTGTCGATACCGGCACAAGGTTACGACTATCCGGAGAAGGGGAAAGCGGCATTCGGGGTGGACCACCCGGAGACCTATATGTTTTTATCAGTGTAAAGCCTCATGACTTTTTCAAGCGCAACAATAATGACATCATCTGCCATGTTCCTATCTCATTTGTCCAGGCAGCCATGGGCGCTGATATCGATGTGCCGACCCTGAATGGAGAAAAGAAACTACGCATCCCCAAGGGGACCCAGGCGGGCGAAGTGTTTCGGTTCAAGGACGAAGGGATTCCCTCTTTAAGGGGCTATGGAAGGGGGGATCAGATTATGCAGATACTGGTAAAGACGCCAACCGGTCTCTCTAAGAAACAGGAAGCCCTCCTGAAAGAGTTTGCCAAACTGGAGTCCGCCAAGCTGTCCACGAAGATCAAAAAGATGTTTAAGCACTGACGGCTTCGTAAAAAGTCCATCTACTGCGTTATGCTTCATCTTTCGTCATTGCGACGTACCATATGTACGCCTCATTCCTCAAGATTCGCAGGCCTTGTATATGAACTTTTTACTTTGCCGTCTATTTGATGGCTTTGTGCGATTTCATCAAACATTGAAGTGAAAATTTATAATGTCTCCGTCTTCAACTATGTAGGTCTTTCCCTCAAGGCGAACCTTGCCATCTTTCTTGGCTTGCGGGTAAGTGGCTGCGGCCATCAGGTCATTATAGGCGAGCACCTCTGCACGGATAAAACCCCTTTTCATGTCCGAGTGAATCACCTCGGCAGCATCTAAGGCCGTAGTTCCCCGGGGGACCATCCAGGCGCGCACCTCTTTGTGGACTACCGTGAAAAATGCAATCAGGCCGAGGACGCTGCAGGAATGCTGAATCACCCTGTCAGTGGCAGAGCTCTTGATCTTATATGCGGTCAAAAACTCTGCGGCTTCTTCAGGAGATAATTCTGCGAGCTCCATTTCCAGCTTGCCCCGGACCACGAGCGGATTACATAGTTCAGGTGGTTCCTCCCATGGCGGTGGGATTTCGTCTTCATCGTCGTTATTGAAAAGGACAAGGACCGGTTTGGCTGAAAGTAGGGTATACCCCTTTAACAGGTGAGCAGTAGCCAGTTCAGGATCATCCCTCAGTGGCCTCTGGGCTTCAAGCATCCGGAGGCAGGCTTCGAGCAGCTTGCGCTCCTCGGCGCTTATTTCCTTGCCGCGTTTTTTGTCAAGATCTAGACGCTCAATCCGCTTTTCAACCACAACAAGATCGGCAAAGATCATGTCAGTTTCAAGATTGATGAAATCGTCTCGCGCATGTGGCGCCTCTCCGCCTTGTTGGTGAAAATTTCGCACCACAAGGATCAGGGCATCACTGGGGCGAACTTCATTCCAAAAGCTCTCATCACTCTGCCCATCCGGGCTATAAGCCTTTGTGCCGTATGGAAGCAAGTATTCGACCCGTGCATAGATGGTCTTCTCAGGTCTAAAGAGCCTGTTCAAGGTGTCGACCCTTGAGTCCGGCACCTGCACCGTAGCAATGCGATGCCCTTTGTGGGCTCGCTGTTCAGGCTTACTCCGGGTCAATGCCTGGAAGATGGTCGATTTGCCTGATCCCGGAAGACCTATGATCCCAAGTCTCATGTTCTACAGGTAGCTCTCCTGGTGAGTTGGTTTTCTGTTATTATCTTGAGAGTCCGTAGTTCTTTCTAACTCCATGAATTTTAAAGAAATATCATATTGTCTGAACCGTCATTCCCGCCCCTGCTTCC
>JAIWEZ010000046.1:0-11617 GCA_048631945.1 Gammaproteobacteria bacterium
ACATGATACGTTTATCAAAGTGAAAGAACTGATACTGCTCGCAGAGGGAAAAAGTCTATCCGTAGAATATGAGCCGCATACTGAGCGGCCACAGTCTATCCGTGCAGAGATTCCTGCTAAAAATTATAAATCCTTTTGTGACAAATTAAACCGTTTGGCTATCCTCCATACTTCCCCTCCAACTATATCTGAAAAAGACCAGGGGACTATCCAGATTCGAATCCGGTTCATATCTTCATAAAATCCCCCAATACAAGGTATTGAGATATCAGTTTGTGGGCCGAGAGCGTGCGGAGAAGATAGAGCAACACATCAGAGAATTGTGCAAAAAAGAAGAAGTGAATATCGAAGAGTTAAGATCAGGCAGTCGTCGCCCCAAAGTTTCAAGGCTTCGGCGACGTTTAGCAACCGATTTACTGGAAACCCATGGGGCGCCATTAGCGGAAATAGCCAGGCACGTTGGTGTCTCCACCTCTGCCATATCAAAGACGATAAAGCGAGCAAAAGGAGACTAATTCATCACAGACAACAACGTCCCTCAACCCACTTCAAAGAAGGCTTGAAACGCAGGGCTCTTTGATGAGATGTGGTTAAAAACACCATCAAACATGAGCCGATAATGCCTTTGCATTTGGTCAATTTCCTGCCAGGACCCCAGGTTGGGGTCCACAGCGCGATAGTCGGTTACTGAAAAACCCTTATCAGAGGAATAGGGGAAGAAAGGCAGAATATGCAGTGTGCTGAAGACTTCACTGAGGCGCGTACGTTTGAGAAACTCGCCTAAAACAGCAAGAGGAGAATGACCTTCACCAGAAACCAGATCACCGTAAGTGATCAATATGTTGTCCTTCTCTGAAAAACGGTTTGTCGGGTCATAATCCTTATCCAGATCAATCAATTCCAGAGGCTTGTGGGCATAGTGGACTTTGAGTATCCGTTCCAGTTCCGGCATCCACTTCTCTGCATCATCGTCACCATAAAGGAACCTCAGCCGCCCCAAAATCCGCTCTCTGGCTTCAGCCGAAATCTCAAGGAGAGGGATGTTGAAATCAGGATCTTGATTGTATCTTATATCGCTGTGCTTCGTGTTATTATCTCTCTCTGAAATCGTATTTTGCACGGTTGATTCCTCCTGCAGCAACAAGCGCCGCCCTTCCACGTCGGTGCTTGTTGCCAACCGGCCAACGAGCTAACCAACTTTAGGAAACACGTCGATAGCTGTTTTAGGCCCCAAGGATCCGGCAGCATAAGGATGAAGCATGCCGGATCGGTTAGGGGCAGATTCGCAATATTTCAGTATTGGATCGAGAAACCTCCAGCACAGCTCCAGCCCGTCCCGGCGCCAGAAGAGTGTCTGGTCTCCGGAAATAACGTCGGCATACCCAATTTCGTAGGCATCAATTTTGCCGATTTCACCGTCTTCATGAAAGGAAAACTGAAGTTGCCCTGTGCGAAGGAAAAACTCGGCACTCGGTTTCATGGCCTGAATGCTGAGGAAAATCCCCTCCTGGGGGTACACACCGATGGTCAGACGATTGGCCGTGACGTTACCGGAAAATATGCTGCGGAACATTGTGTGTGGCACGGGTTTGAACTGTATGTCTATGCGCGTCACTTTCTGCCTCAATCTTTTTCCAGAGATGATATAGAAGGGCACGCCTTGCCATCGCCAGTTGTCCACAAATACTCGCATCAGAGCATAGGTCGGGGTCAATGAATCAGGGTCCACCCCCGGTTCTTCACGGTAGCCGGGCACACGCTCGCCCTGAATCTCTCCAGCCTGGTACTGACCCAAAACTAGATTGCTGTTCAGATCCTTCAGCTCAAAAGGCCTCAGACTGTGGAAGAGCTCAGCCTTTTTGTCACGCAAAATCTCGGCGGTTATCTGGGACGGCGGTTCTGTGGCCACCAAGGATAATAGCTCCATCATGTGATTCTGGAACATGTCTCTCAGAACACCGGACCGCTCATAGTACCCTGCCCTGTGTTCTACACCGAGGTTTTCGCTGGCATTGATACACACATGATCAATGTAATTGCGGTTCCATATGGGCTCAAAAAGGGCGTTGGCGAACCGAAATACCAGTATGTTCTGCGCAGTCTGCTTGGTCATGTAATGGTCTATGCGGAAGACCTGATGTTCTTTGAAGCTTTCGGCGATGGCCGCATCCAGTTCCTTGGCTGAGCTCAGATCATAGCCGAAAGGCTTTTCCACCACCAGCCGTGTCCATTGCCGCCGGCCCACGTTCTCAGCAGCCAATCCACCCTGACCCAATTGCCGGGCCACAGTCGGGTACAGAGCAGGTGGCATGGCCAGGCTGAATATCCGGTTCCCTTGCGTATGCTGCTTCTTTTCCAACTCCCTTAGCCGCGCATGAAGGTCCGTGTATGAAGCGGTGTCATCATATATTACCGGATGGTAGTGCAACCGTCGCTCGAACTCAGGCCAATTGCTGAGGCGAAACCCGGCGTTGGCCAATCCCTGACGCATTTTGGCCCGGAAGGCGATATCGTCCATCAGAGTGCGGGCAACGCCTACAATGCAAAACGCTTCAGGTAACCCACCTTTGCGGAACAGGTTGTACAAGGCGGGCATGAGCTTTCGATTGGTGAGGTCACCCGAAGCCCCGAATATGACGATGATGCAGGGCTCTGGAGTTCGACTCCGTTCACCGAAATCTGTGGTATCCATCTCTTCCTCATTTCAATCTTCTTGAAAAATCCGCTATACCGATATCAGGCATTCCCATGTTGGGCATATCGTACGGAAGCGCCGGCAGCTGAACCGCTTCAGGTACATCTCCCAATTCGGATAGAACGACGATGCCCTTTTCTTAATAGTGATCACGGTAACCCCACCACAGGGAGTAACCGTGAACACGACGATAAACGGGGCACCCCCTCCACCTGCACAGGCTGCATGGTGGCAAGATTGACATTCGATATAGAAAGTGTGCACAGCCAATGATCTATTGACACATTTCATCATATCTAACTGTATGCGCTCATATGAACATTCAGAATGCGAACTGCTCGCGTATAATTCTCTCCTCAAGCGAATGATCTTCATCAAACAGCACTCGGACAAATTTTGATCGATCCTCACTTACCGTTACAGTCATGGCATCTTTGACCTCATGCGAATCAGCGGAGGCGCCAACCGGGCGTTTTTGCGGATCAAGAATTTCAAAATCAATTACTGCTGTGTGAGGCAGTAGTGCTCCCTGCCAGCGGCGCGGGCGAAAAGGGCTGACCGGTGTCAGCGCTGTAATATTGGAGCCGATGGGGATGATCGGCCCGCGGGCGGAGAGGTTGTAGGCCGTACTCCCGGCCGGCGTTGCCACCAGGACCCCATCGCAGATCAGCTTCTCTAAGCGTACCTCACCGTTAATCAAAATTCTGATATTGGCCGACTGCTGAGAATAGCGAACCAAGGCCACCTCATTAAATGCCACTGCCTTGTGGACACTCCCATCGGCTGTTCGGGCGATCATCTGCAGGGGATAAATCCTCTCTTCTCTGGCAGCGTTGATTCGTTCATAAAGGGCATCCTCTCTGAATTCGTTTAAAAGGAATCCAACTGTTCCCCGGTTCATTCCGTAAATCGGTAGATTGTGATCCATATGTTCATGGAAAGTATGCAGCATAAAGCCGTCTCCTCCCAGGGCGACAATGACGTCCGCTTCTTCAACATGAGACAAGTCATAATGACTCCGCAGAACCTCATGACCTTGTCTGGCATGTTCAGAACCCGAATCTACACAAGCAATCCGTTTTAATGATACCATATCTTCATCTCTATGCTTTTTTGTTCTTAAGGAGTTGTATATTTTGCTGGTCACAGCAGGTATCGTAATCGAAGACCAAAAATGATGGTTCTTGAATTATCAACAGCTTTGGCAGGTGTCAGATATACCTGCAGATCCGGGGTAAATTCCAACCGATGAGTAAGTTGAAGACGCCAATAGATCTCGAAGCCGTGTTCTTTCTCCAGGGCGGAGTCTGAAGGGTCGGTAAAGAAGTATCCGATGCCAAGCCAGTCATCCACCCAACCGAACGGACGGGTGAAAACAACGCCGGTCCCGGCCGTTCTTTTTACACCGCCAACCTCGCGATCCCAGGAATGTCGATAAACGCCGTACAAGCCGAATCCTTCTGAAAAATCCTGCCGAATACTCAGGGTCAGTCCCCAGCCGTTACACTCGCTTTTCTTTCTATTGTCTCCTGTTTTTTCTACATACCCGATGGTTAATTTATACTTTCCCTTGTTCTTGATGCCGAATGTTGGTGTAAAACCCAACTCCCCTAAATAGACAAAATTGCCATCGGCTAAACTGGTGAAATCTATCTTCTCCTGGTCAGCCTTGGCATCCTGAAAGCCTGCAGACAGATAGAACCAATCGTTTTGGATGGAGGTCATTGCCCCTAACCCTCTTGATCCTGTATACCAGGGCACACCCACGTCTGTTGACAACACCGAATTCATAAAGCTGTAACGATCATCATTAAGATATTTGTTGGTGCCCCACAATGCTCGGGTGTTTAGCTGGCCGACCCGGTAGATGAAGCGATTTGACCATAAATTTTGTTCCCACCATAAAGCCGACGGGGAAACAAAAGACTTGTTCGGATCGGTGGCACCGTCATTAGGTGAAGTTAGAAGGTTCTGGGAGTCGGCAAATTCTCCGGTTGGTTTATCGCTAAAGGTCTGGACGTAAAGTCCATAGAAAAATATCTTTCCACTCCAGGTTTTCTCTTCAAAAAGGCGCCATTGTAAATAAAGGTCCATCAGATTATCAAAGTAAGATTCATTGCCCATAGATCCTATCTGATAAATTGGGGCATTGGAATAAAGATAATCGATTCCATATCTTGCGGAATTTCCCCTTTTCCATTGGTAATAGTCTGAAAAGGAAAGCTTATCGCTCAAATGGGGCTTATATGTTGGATAAATGCTGTCCTGCAAGTTTTTAAATTTCCCTTCCGGCTGGTTACCAAAATACCAAACCGATTGGGTTTCCTGGGCCTGAGACAGCTTTATTGATAAATGAATTGCAGACAGGAAGATTAGAAGCATGATGGTAAATTCAAACTGCCCGGCAATAAATTTTCGCGCATTCATCTTTAGCCTGAATGTATTTATGTCCCCAAAATTTTGACCAGAAAACTTTTTAATTGAATATGAGGGAAAGTGACAAATTGTTCTTAGTCCGTTTGAACTCCCTGCCATTCAAAAGCATGGTCCAATCTCTCCCAGAAATCAGCCCCAAGCACATAGACAGAAACCACTATGCAGCCAATAGCTGCAATTTGAATGACACCATAGGCAATTGCTTGCTG
This sequence comes from Gammaproteobacteria bacterium, assembly GCA_048631945.1. Taxonomy (GTDB): domain Bacteria; phylum Desulfobacterota; class Desulfobacteria; order Desulfobacterales. The sequence goes on from JAIWEZ010000046.1 coordinate 5,341, forward strand.
CTCAAAAGACAGGCCCATAACAGGAATTCCGGGATCCCCGGCTCCAACCAGAAAGTAGGCCACCATTACACCCATAGCGAGCAGGATTTGGCACAAGACACCGACTGTAAACATCCACACTCCAGCCTGCTGGCGAGATTTGCTGATGGGGCCTGATTTGTAAAGGGGTCTGCTCTTGATTCACCTTTGGTTGATTGTCAATGTTTTCATTCCTGTTCATGGTCCTTGGTAACCGTAAATCCTGACTATAGTAATTAGTACGTTGTAATTATAAACTATAGGCTGTTTCAATATTAATATTGTGGATGACGAATGGTGACACCTTTCGTATAATATGAGTTAAGAGCAGACCCCTTTACTGGTTAAACGTCCGTTTACCTGTCTAAGGGAATATCCAGGAGACTCCGAAGCGTATCATCCAGTCGGCGGCACCATCCGGACGTACGACGTTGTAGTAGGGCCCGATCATCAGATCCAGCCCATTGCCTTTGCCCATATCAAAGGTTCTGCCGATGGAAAGGCCCAGCGGCACGGTCCAGGTGTCGTCGGAGTCGGCTTTCCAGTCCGCGCTGATCACAGCGTTGTAGGTCAAGTACGCACCAGGGATGGATTCGAAATTGTAAAAAAACATGGGCTGGATCATGGCGGAGTTAAAATTACCGTCAAACGACCAGAGATTGCCTACAATACCGGCGAAGCTGATATTCTCTGTTATATTGCCCACGACGACACCGGCAGCGCCAGCACCCCAATCGGGCCCCCGAAGGTCACTATCGGTATGGGTGGCAAGCGAAAATTGCGGACCAACGCCAAATTTCCAATTGCTTTTGGTATGAGGTGAGAAGAAAAGCTGCAGCACGCTGTCCCCCAATCCCCAGACCCTGCTCGATCCGGAAGGCGTCGGGTCCCCATCTTCCCCCGTGATCCATGTTTTCGTTCCCGGTTCGAGGCCCGTGATCGGAATAACGGCCCTGGGAAGGAAGGTAAAACCCTTATCCGGCACATCGATCGCGTACACCGGCTGGAACTGAAACCCGTATGACGTACCGTCGTCATCACCGGTATTGAAACCGATGGTGTTATCCGTCATTACGGCTTTGATATTGGCCAGCGGGTCCTGGAGCTTTCGCGCCATCTCGGCTGCCCCGCCACCGCCCTTTTCTTCCGCCAGGGAAATAGTTGTGGGCGCTGCCAGAGCGATCAGAATAAATAGTGATAGAATTTTCTTTCTCATAATTCTTTCTTCTTTGCTGTCAGTGACCGTCATTTGAAGTGGAAAGAGCCGCTGCGGCCTGGCCGCATTAATCCGCTCAACCAGGGTATCTTCCTTGAACTCGTTCATCAGAAAGCCGATTGTTCCCCGGTTTCTCCCGTAGACCAGATGCCCCCCCTGGAACCGATGCACAGACTCCAGCATGAAGCCGTCTCCGCCAAGCACTATGATGACCTCGGCCTCCTCAACGGGAACCAAAGTGGATAGCATTGCAGATCAGTCGTCATGTCCAACCGGGGAGTCAGCTGGTATCGCTAGAATGCCTTGAGTCCGTATTCGGCTCTCAGCATCCTCTCGTTGGTGTCATTAGGCCTGGCATAAATACCTCCGAGCCCCCTTGACTTAATCAGTAACATCAGCATTTTCATTGCAGCGCTCACATTGCTGAGATCGAACCGCGCCATAAATTGTTCAACACACATCATCATTCCGTCGTCGTAACATTCTTGTCACTTGTCGCTGCCTTGCCACTCAAATGCCGCCTTCAAACGTTCCCAGAAGTCGGCACCAAGGATAAACAGGGCGGCGACAATACCGACAGTGGTAAGTATCTGAATGGTGACATAGACCGTCGCCTGCTGACCGAAGGTAAGACCGAGCAGTTGTTTCGTCGGCACATCGGCCCCTGGCACAAGGAAATCGGTACCCACCATAACCAGGTTCAGCAGCACGTCGAGCAGGATACTGCCGAACAACAGGATCACGCCGAGCCGGTGTCGTGCTCTAGTGATCGGGCTGGAAGATAGTTTGAGCCAGCCGAAGGCGCGCTGCTTCACCGCCTCGAAACCCTGCTTGCCTAAAAGCGGAATACTGGCAAACCAGAGCACTTCGACCGCCAGTAAAATGCCGCCGATCAGGGCGGCACTTTCACCGGCAGAGAGGCCCAGCATGGGTATCACGACAGGAGTCGCGAAGAAGATCGGAAAAGCTCCGAAAAACAGTGTCAAACCCAGCCGATATCGCCAGGTTTTGTTCTGCTGCACGGATGTTGATGGATCGGTGGAAAATGTTTTCATAAGTATTTTCTCCGGTGATAGATTAAGCAGCCTGCTGCTCCTCCGGCGTTGCCGTGTCTGGTTTGATCGCCGGGAGCAGAAGCGACAACAGCAGCATAATCGCCACCACCACGTTCATCACCCCCAGAGCCGTCCGTAAACCATGTTCAGCGGCATTGATACTGATTTGCTTAAACCCTTCCCGGGTCTTTTGCGGCAGTGAGGCAATAAACGTATTCTCTCCTTCTTCAGTGATTTCCTGAAATGTATCTTCAAGCTGGACCACAACCTCCTGATGCTCTGCGGCGCTTAACTGGATCCCTTCAAGTTTTGAGTAATCATTGGCCATCGATGCATAGACTGCTCCAAAGAGCACCGAACCGGCCAGGGCGATAGCAAATCCCTGCCCTATAATCTCCTTTGCGGTCTCGGAAACACCAGACGCTGCCCCACCCATCTCGGCAGGCACCGTTGACATGGTCACGGTTGCGACCTGGGCCATAATCAGTCCGCCTCCGGCCCCGAGCAATATCATGGCCGGCAGCAGATCCATGGGTTTCATCTGCATGGAGGCATCGTTACCGGTAAGCCAGATACCCGCTGCCATAACCAGACACCCAACGCAGATAATCCATTTGGGGGCAACCCATTTGGCCAGGCCTGGGGTCAGAAAGGAAAAGGCAGCCACCAGCACACTGAATGGCAGCATGGTTAGCGCCGTCTGCAGCGAGTCAAAGCGTACCCCGGCCTGGAGAAAGACCGAGACAGAAAAGAGGACACCGGCAATGGTCATATACAACAGCGCCTGCACGGTCATACCAAGAGTAAAGGGTATGTTTTTCAGCAGGGCACCGTCGAGCATTGGCGTTTCGCCGCGTTTGAGGAGCTGACTGCCACGCCACAGGAACGCTATCAGCAGGACAAGACTGACAAGATACAAAAATGGCACCACCGACAGCCCGAACAGGCTAATGGCATCTCCATTGAGCATCAGGGGACGCTTCTGAGAGAACCAGCCGTATTGTCCTGCCATGGTCGATGTTATAAGAAATGTTCCAAAGGCAAGAACAGAGAGGATAACACTGGGCGCATCGATCTTGACGCTGCTGTCTTTATCGGTCTCTGTCAATGTGAAGGCAAACAGTATGGTCACCACACCAGCAGCAGGCGACAGGGCCAGGGCAATACGCCAGCCAAGCTCATTGGCAAGAGCACCTACCACCACCGGGGCAATGGCCGAAACGGCAGAGAGTACGGCACCATAGATACCAAATGCCGCGGCCCGTTGGCTCCCTTCATAATAGTACATGATCATTGCAATGGAAGTTGGAATGATCAGTACCATACCCATGGGCCAAATGATGCCCCAGGCAACGGTAAAGATGGCAATGTTGGGACTGAGCACCACTATGGTCAGGCCAACCGTGTAGATGATAACCCCCAGCAGAAAGATCTTCTTCTTGCCAAACTTGTCTCCAAGTCTGCCTGCGGTGACCATCAATGAACCGGCGATCAGCGAGGCCGAAACAATTACAAACTGTAGATTGGCAACCGATGTTTTCAGATCAGTAACAATGACACTGATCAGGACGTTGACACTGAAAGAGGTGATGTACATCATCACCATGGAAAGGGCGATGACGATCAGCGGTTTCCAGCTGGCCTGCCCGCTGTTTGTCATATCACTCATTTCTTCACCTCAGGCCCGATACCTGCCAGGTGTTCCGGTACCATATCCCTGCCAAAAACATCATCCAGAGTCTCGGGTCGTTTCACCCAGTTGGCCTTGTCACCACTGACCAAGACCATACCGGGGCGAGGCAGTGCGTTGAAGTTACAGGTGTATGGCTCGATATAGGATCCGGTATTCAGGAAAGCGAAAATATCACCTGGCTCTATCTGCGGCACTGGAGCCTGTTCCATCATACATTCGTAGTTGCAGGTAATGCCGACGACATCTATCTTTTCGGTGGCTTCCTGATCTGCTTTATTGGCAACAACGTACTTAAAGGGTGGCGTAACATTCAAACTGCCAATACCGAGAAAAACTTCAGAGGTATCGGTCTCAGCCCAAATCCGATCAATGGTTGCCGTCTCATGCTTGACCACATGAACCTTGGCCAGATGAATGCCTGTTTCGTTATGCAGGGCACGTCCGGGTTCTACTTCGAGCAGCAGACCGTCAACGCTCAGGCCGTTCTCCTTCATGGCATCACGAAAAGTGGTGGTCACCGTCTCGGCATAATCATCCACTGTGGGTGAATGATAATCGGTGACGGCAACGCGGCTTTCCAGATCATGCTCTGCGGCGAAGCCTCCCCCCACACTGACAATGTGCGGTGACCAGTTATCTCCCATTCCGTCACTGATCTGTTTGATCAAAACCACCAGGTTACGAACCAGTGACTGCCAGAAAATAGCCTTCTTGCTGTGTCGTCCGGAATGCGTATGGATACCCACCAGATTGACCCATTGGGATGCCTTGATCTTGGGCACCATGGGCAGCATCTCCGAGGTCGGGATGCCATACTTTACGGTCTGGGTCATATCGCAGATAGTACGATTAGGAAAAAAATCAGAGGGCTCATCACCCAGGTCTTTCATATAGGGCTTGAGTCGGAGAATAATATCCGCCTTCTTGCCCAGCTTTTCTGCTTCCTGCTCGCAGTAGTCAAGCTCGCGCGGGCTGTCGAGGACGACATGAATGCCAAGCTCAATCGCCCTGCGAATGATTTCCCGACCCTTGATAGAACCATTAACCGCAATATCCTCGGTCGGGACACCGCCGCGTAATGCCACTTCCAGTTCGCCCATGCCGAAGGTGTCACAGCCGCAACCTTCCCGGGTAAGAACCCGGCGTATCGCCGTTACCGGATTGGCCTTGATTGCACCCATAACCCGCACCCGTCCCTCTGGCCAGCGACTGACAAAGGCATCGTGATAGTTATGGTAATTTTCTACCAGCTTGCGTTCTGATACCACAAACAGAGGCGTCCCGAATTCTTTTGCAAGCTCCACGACGTCACAGTCTTCAAAATAGAGATGCCCGTTACGTATGCTGAGGGGGTCATTGAAGGAATTCATTTTATACTCCTTTTTTATCTAATATTCTGATCTCCAAACAAGGTGTGGTGTAGTGCATTCCAGCTGGCTTCATCAGGCGCTAATAGCAGTCCCTTTTTTTCGAAGTCAGCCGGTGTGTAATCTTCCCCATCGATACAGCGCGCTATGCCACCGGCTTCTGTATAAATCAGGCTGCCTGGCGCATGATCCCACGGCATCAAACGGGTAAACAGGCAAAAATCCATCTCGTTGAAACACAGTCGCATGTATTCCCATGCCGAACAGTACAAGGGTATTTCCTCATCAATCAGGTGGCGTGTTTTACCGATCTGTTCAGCAATTTCTGGCGGCGCAAACTTGCTGGCATAGAGCACGCCCTTCATCTGTTCGTGTGGGCTTACTGAGAGTGGCTCTCCATCCACCACCGCACCTTTGCCTTTTTCTGCCCAGGCGGTACGCCCGCTTTCAGGATCATGGATCCAGGCCATGGTGGTTTCGTTGTTTATAACCAGCGCCACCTGCACCGCAAAGCCCCGCACTCCCTTGACAAAATTGACCGTACCGTCCAGTGGATCGATCGTCCATATTGGAGATTCATCATCCAGATCATCCAGCAGCCCCGGGTTTGCCGAAATTTCCTCCTCGCCGACCACTTGTGATCCTGGGAGCAGCGCACTCAGCCCCTTTTTGAGCATTGCCTCGCTGGCAAGGTCTGCAGCCGTTACATAATCGCCCGGCTCTTTTTCCTGAATCTGATTCGCGTGCAGTGCCCGGTACCGGGGAAGAATCGCCTGAGCGGCAACCTCTTTGAGTAAAGCATTAACCTGCGTAATCAACTCAGTCATTATTTCACCAGGGCACCGGCTCACCGTTGCTGAAAAAACCGCCGCTGGGCACATCGGCGCCAAAATCAAGCAAGAACAAGATTTTTTCCACTGCCTCGCTC
>JAIWEZ010000047.1:0-11461 GCA_048631945.1 Gammaproteobacteria bacterium
TAGGGAAAAGTATGTTCTTAAATGCTTGCATGGCGACCTCCTCATGAAATCCTGACAATCTGTGGTGAAAGCTTATTTGATGGTCTCGTAAAGGGGAGAATCTTTGGTGAGTTTTCTGTCAAATCACAGGGGCGGTCGGGAACATAACCAATGAGGGACAGAGTGGGAGGCTGTTTAGGCAACATTATCGGCTCCAGTAAACCCTTATGCTCTTTTCATCGTCACCATACCGAATGGATAAATCACCCCGACAGGCCCGTGATAAGGCTTTTCCGATCCGCTGAGCTATGTGAACCCCAGTGGTCGTCACCAGAGTACGTTCGTTTTCATGAATGATTGAAATGATCCGCTCCATGGGATGTTCTCCCTTCTCCAATTTCTCTTCACGCCGGATAAGACTCAAAAGCTCTTCACGGTGTCCTTTGAAAAAAGTTCCTTTAATCTCAACATACCCTGCCGGGCAGTTGTCAGCAATCCGCTGGCAAGCGGGACAGACGACTTTATTAACCTCCTTTGTTGGTCTGTTCCAGGACCAACGTCCGTCTTGAAATAAAGAGCCGCATTGGTTACACACAGTGGGCTCCCGCCACTTGCCCCGCTGTTTGTAAGTGTCATGTCGTTTTTCCTGAACCAATCTGTCCCTTCTGCTGTATTGGCTTTTTTCCATTCTACAGAGCCTCTGGATCTGTCTCCTGCATCACAGTAGCCCGCACCGCAGCAAAGCACTCCTCAAAATCCGGATGCAGGCGTACCAGACACTGCCGCAGGGCTTCTACTTCGAGGCGCAACTCATCCAGCCCTGCCCGTTGGTCACGCCTGAGAGCCTCCACCTCCTCTCCGGATAGAGTGATTTCCTGCTGAAGCGCCTTGAGTTCTTTTTCGACTTCCCCTTCTATCCTACTCTCCTCCTCAGTTGTGTTCCAGTTGCTATCAATTCGAATTCTGTCAGAAGCATTATCACGGATTTCGCAAGGGTCTCAAGATGTCATTGCGAGGCCCGCCACCAGCGGGCCTTGCAATGACAGGATTATTACCGCTCGGTCTGTTGACTAACGTGGAATACGCCGTTGTTTTCCCTGCATGTGCACCAACTAAACCTTGAGCTTGAAGGGGTTGATAGTCAAGACCGGCGTAGGGGAATTCTTGATTATATCATCAGCTACACTGCCCATCAGGGTGCGGTCCAAGCCCTTTCTGCCGTGGGTGCCCATGACGACTAAGTCAATGCTCTGTTCATCGGCAAATTTCAGAATCTCGTCTCCAGGACTTCCGGTCACTACTTTGGTTTCATAGTTTGAAAAACCGCTCAACTGTTTGTCGCAAAATGCCCGCATCTGGTTTTCTCCTGCCCGGGCGATTTCGGCCACGGTGCTCATGAGCATATCCCGTGAGAGGTCAGTCGTTATCAGGTGAGATATATCTGTTGCCACGAACAGGAGACAGAGTTTTGCATCAAATTTTTGAGCCATATCCAGCGCAAAGGGAAAAACCTTTTCGGAAGATTCTGAAAAGTCAATTGGGAAAAGTATCTTCTTGAATGCTTTCATGGTGACCTCCTTGTTGAACCATTTTGATGAAAAGTTATTTCAGCTTATAAGGATTAACGGTCATCACTGGAACGGGTGATTTTTTTACCACATTCCCGGCCACGCTCCCAAAAATCGTGTGCTCCAATCCCTTGCGGCCGTGTGTTCCCATGATTACCAGGTCTATATCCTCGGTCTCAATAGTCTTCAGAATTTCCATAGCCGGATCCCCGGAAACGATCCTTCTTTGAAAATTGGGACAGCTTTCCAACTGTTGGTCGCAAACCCTGTCCAGGGCCTTTTCAGCACCATCCAAGGCTTCCTTTTGAAACGTGTCCATGGAAGGATGGGGAATGTACACTTTGCCCCATCTGTGAAGGTCTTGTACAACATGAAGCAGATAAATCATGCTGTTGTATTTCTCAGAAACCGACAAAACATAGGGGAGAATCTTTGATGAGTTTTCTGTCAAATCACAAGGGAAAAGAATCTTCTTTATTTCCGTCATTGCTTACACCTCCTTTTTCGGTTCACGCATTCGTACATACCCTGCACGGCCATATACCGCGTTTTTTAGTTGGTGTCCACCCAAAAATCCCCTGAATCCCCTCTCCCTTGACGGGAGAAGGTTAGTGTGGGGATGAGGGGGACTTTGTGGATGGACAGGAGTCAGCTTAATGACTAAGCTTCAAGCCCCATCCCTCAAACATGAACATAATGGCAAACCCGTACCACAGGGTGTAGGCAACATAAAAAATCAATGAGAAGATCACGATGCCGATACGGTCACCGATCTTTTGTGGTTCGATCTTGTAGTAGTTATAGGACGACTCCACAGCTTTCATCACTACCAAGGCAACGATCTTGGCCTCATCGAACAACTTTTGCTTCTTTAATGCCTTATCCATGGCTTTCGCTGCCATCCACCAGTTATAAAGGACCTGCCTCTCCTCGTAGCCGTACTTGCTGGAAACTTCTTCCCCTTTGTTATGATACATACTATCTGCATCAGCAAGGCAGTTCTCCAGGATCTTGCCCACGTCGCCGGTGACCTTTAACTCGGCCCCTGATGTGGTTACCGAGGCGCCCCCCTTCTCAAAGAGGAGAGCAGTCTGCCCGGCCTGGGTCTCGTCTGCCATCTTGAAGGTCACGGTTACGGAGTTCCCGACAAACTTGTCAGCCTCTTTCTTGACCTTTGGAATGTAGTAGGCTGATCCCTTGGATATGCAGTTATACAGGTTGTCAAGATAATCCAGTCCGTTTTTGCCTCCGAAAATGGGCATAAATATGATGATCAGCACCACGGTAAAGGCCACCATCATTCCAACGCCACCATAAAACTCTTTTTTGTTCGCAATCATGTTGTTGCCCCCTCTCCCTTAAGGACTTTAAGATTCAACAGGAACGTGCCGATTACCCACACGCTAAATCCGCCGATTAGTATGAAAAAGAGCCAGACCCCAAGGGTCTCCAGGCCACTAGCCAGCCCCTTTGAGATCTTAATGACATCCATATCGCCAAGCTTGGCCGGCAGGGCAAGGGCGCGATTGACAAAACCTGCCAAGACAGCCATGGCGTAGAAGCCACGGATGGTGATCCCCTTAACCACCTTGGTGGTCATGGCACCGATCTGGATACCAAGTAATGATCCCAAAAGCATGCCCATGGCCAGGGTATAGAAGATAAACCCATAGACTGCATATTGGCTTATTGAGGCATAGCCGGCTGTAAAGATGATCTGGAAAATATCGGTTCCCACCGTAGTCATGGAGGAGACGCCCAAGACATAGACAAAGATGGGGAAAGTCAAAAAGCCGCCGCCAACCCCCATAATGCCTGCTGCAAGCCCGACCAGCGCGCCGGAGAGTACCAGAAATATCCACGAAACAGCGCGACCGCCTGGGGTAAAGTCGTAATCGAATTTAACCATGGGGGGTATCTTTACGGACTGAAGCTTTTGGGGGAGATTTCCCATCTCCACCCCTTCGTCTTTTCCACCATGGGCACCTGTATCAGCGGCCCCACCTGCTGCAGCCTTCCTCGCCTTGAGGAAGTCAGCCATGGCATAGATTCCCAGAAAACCCAGCATGCCCGAGTAAACCGACGTTATGAAGGCATCACTGAGAACAGGATTCATCTCATAGAGCACGCGGTTGATCAATCCACCGAGGGTTGCTCCTACAATGGCGCCGATCAGGAAGACCATTGCCAGAGGCACTGACACGTTGCCCAGTTTCCGGTGGATCACGGTACCCATGATGGCCTTGGCAAAGATGTGAAAAAGGTCCGTTCCAACCGCAAGTATCCCTTTGACCCCCGCACTCATCAGAGCGGGAGCGATGATGAACCCTCCGCCCGCACCTATGCAGCCTGTGATGAGCCCCGCGCCCATGCCTATGGCAATGGATACGAGAAAGATAAAGGTATTGTAAAAGGCCGGACTGTACGCCTTCTTGCCGCCTAGGACGTCCGGCAGGGCCCCGCTAATGGGCTCAGCAAAAGCAATTCCCCCAATGATAACGGGAACGATCAACAAGCCGAGTATGGCCAGGCGTTTGCGGTCCCTAAGTATAGTGTTTGAGTTATCGATTTCCCATTTGGCAAGGGCCCTTGCACCCGTCATCATAAATTCACCCCACTGTTTAAAGAAACTCATGGCAAATCTCTCCTTTTCTGTATATTTTTTCTGTATTGGTCCCATATCCTGTGGAAAAAACTTTTCCTTTCCCGGTTACATCATACACCCCCTCTCTATTTCTCAGCCTTGATTGTGCTTTTGGCCAAAGTATTTGAAGTATTTCTTCAAAGGCTTTTTCTCAGCGTGTCGAGTGCCTTGTATACTCCTGGGGCGAAGCCCTAAGTCCATCTTTCGTCCACTATGATCCTCCGGTACTGGATAACAATGCTTCACCGCCCTTTTGATTTGAGATCTTCCTCCAACCCGACTTTCTTTAAGGCATCCTCAAGCCTGACCATGCCGATCACCTTGCCTCCGTTGGTCACAGCAATGCGCCTGACGTCATTCTTGAGCATCGCTTCTATGGCTTTGGTGATCCTGTCAGCAGCCGATACAGAGGGCTTCGGGGCCAGGTTTTCATCAAGCGGTACGAGGATTTTCCTAATGTCAAGCCTCATATTTTCACCGTTCCATTCCTTGCTCTCCGGTCCCAGGGCTGGACAGAAACCGATGGGGGTAGCACTTTCGTAGCACCTGTTCGACAGTTGCCTTAAAGCCATCAATATTATCGCCCCGCTTTTCCAAAAAACTTGCCGCACTTTGGACCGCTGGGTGCTTTGCGTGTTCTGTAGGCAAGGTGTGGATCACCACCGGCAGAGGGGATTTACGGCTCTGGAGTTCCTCCAATATCGTCAGTCCGCTTACATAAGGCATGTCCAGGTCTAAAATCAGGAGTTCCGGAGGCTCATCAGCGCGGGTCATCTTCAGTACCTCACGGCCGTCCTTAGCTAGTTGCACCCGATAGCCCGCTGATATCAACTCGCGGCGCAGAAAGTCCCGAACGTGCGGATTGCGATCCGCGATTAAAATGGTGAATTGGTCGCTTGCCATATTTGGTTTCTCAATCTTTTAGGACGGACAAGAGCAATGGGTATGCCAAGACAAATGATGACTTGGAATCGGAGTAAATGGCGGAAAATAAAGAAGATTATTCAAAAGCAGATGGGATTGTGCCTGTGCTCCAAGATAGATGTCTGTCAGTATTTTTTACAGACTGTAAAAAAGAGGCGTTGTAACATCATGCCCCTTGTTTCGTGACCTTTGAAAAACGAGACATTTTTTTATCAGGCAAGGAAGGCGAAAATTTTAACCGGAGGAATACATTATGTATTTCGAGGATTACAATTCGAAGCCTGACACCGCATCACGAAAAAATGACAGTTTTGCAAAGGACTCGTTTCTTTCAGCAGAAGGTAATCCAATGGCTTTCGTCTCTGGCCGTAGCGTATTGTTTGACGGATATCCAGGGCACCTTTTGCCTGCCGCATTAAAAGGTTATGACATTTTCAGCTTCCAAGATTAACTCCGCGAGCTTTGACGGATTCCTGAGTTCTCCAGCTACGAATTCGACGATCGGTTTCTGCTTGACGTCACACAAGCCTCTACTGATCGCACACGACATCCCCACATATATCGGTATCTTTTGGACGGTGGTCAAGGTAAGCAAAAGGTCCTCAAAGGGCGGCAGTCCGAAAGCTTGAACCTGCTCAGGGACCCCCACCTTCACGAGATAGACTGCATTGTTGTACAGCCATATGGATACATCCATCCCTTTTTCTGAACATGCCTTAGCTGTCAGAAAAGCAGCCGTGATTCCGTTTGGGTCTTCCGGCCCAGTGCTTATTATAAGGAGCACCTTTTTCCCCATCTGTTATCCTCCTGACTTATAGAGGGGACAAGCTATCACCCTCTACCTTTCTTTATTGACATGTACCAGTCCCCACATTTGGATTTGCTGTGGAGGGGCTGCGCCCGCATATCAAGACAGATTCTATCTATCCCGGAAGAGCAGTTATTATCGTAGGCGCTTTTACCATCTCATAAACTTGACTCTTGGCGTGTTTGTAACGGTCGAAATAAAGCTGTGCAATTATTAGCATGAGGTTGTATCCCAACCGTGGGTCCTTTTCGCAGAATTCGAGCAGTATATCCGCCTCTACGGCCATGACCTCCGAGTCCTCCAGACAGACGGCCGCCAGCGAGTATTCCCGCGGTTTCATCAAGCAAGAGGTGCCGAACAGTTCTCCCGGCTCACATATCTCATATGAAATGCCCACCAGATCTCCGGGTTTGATATCACGAAGGCTTACAAGGCCTTTGTTGACCACAAATAGGTGTGTTGCCCGGTCGCCACACTCATAAATATGTGCACGTTTCTTATAGGCTCTCTTCTCACTGAGTTGTGCCAGTTCTGACAATTCGTTGTCTGGGAACACACCAAAGATTGCGTATTGTTTTAGATCTATGCCTTCTGCCACAATATTCCTCCTTTCCCACGACCACAATCGCTTTACCGGTTCACAGCGGACCGTATGGCTTGGGGAGATGGAAATGCCGCCCATATGGAAATTACTTAGTTTCCGTCCAGAAATACCCTAAATCCTCTCCCCCCAACCCCCTCCCTCCAGGGGAGGGGGAGTTTCTGGATGGGCACTAGTCAAATGAACAGAGAGCAACGGCTGTGCCAAAAAAAGAGATGTAGGGAAGCTAGGCTAATGGAGTGAGAATACAAGACCTTGTGACACTGAAACGGAGTCTTTCGCTGTGAAGTGGGAAGAATGCCTGTCCGAATTTTTTACAGACTGTAAAAAGTGGAATTAATCTTTGCGCTCAATTAACCCTACAACGACGTTTACCACTCCGTCATTCCGGACTTCGGCGAGCTCAGTCGAGTCGCGAAAGCCGGAATCCAGTCAGAACGATCTGGAATATGGCTATTTTAGTTCATGGTCATAACTCGACTTCTGGATGCCGGATCAAGTCCGGCATGACAGAATCCAGAATTTGGTGTCAACGGTAAGTGTCGTTGTAGGGTTAAACAAATGTCAATCTTGGTCGGCCTCAACAGACGCCTTTATTTTGAGACGGTATTTTTCGATCTTGGCCAGTAGTGTCGGGCGGGAAATAGCGAGAATTTTGGCAGCGCGGGAACGGTTGCCGGAAGTGAGCTCGAGGGCTTCAGTGATCAGCATTCTCGCAAAGCGGTCCATCAAGGAATTGAACATATTCTTTGAAGTGCCTGAGCTAAGTGTTTCCCGAAGCCATTGACGGATCGCCTCATCCGCGGCGCTGTCTGCCCCAACGGAGATACGCTCGCCCCCTATAGCGCGTGACATATCCTCAGGGGTGATGGGCGCGCCACGGCTAAAGATCAATGCCTTTTGTATGGTATTGGCGAGTTCGCGGACATTACCCGGCCAAGGGCGGCTGGTGAGTAAGACCTTGGTCTCCTTACTCATACCCGGATTGTAGGTATCCATGTCTCCGGCAAACTGGGCAAGGAAGTAATCGGCAAGGAGGGGGATATCGTCCGACCGATCACGCAGGGGAGGAAGCCAAAGGGTGACCACCTTGAGCCGATAATAGAGGTCCTCTCGAAACCGCGCCTCTGCGAGGGCCGCTTCGAGATCCCGGTTGGTGGCTGCTATGATGCGCACGTCCACCGAGATGGGTTCGCGGCCACCAAGGCGCTCGATGCTTTTTTCTTGGAGCAGGCGCAGGATTTTGGCCTGAATGCTGAAAGGCATGTCGCCGATTTCATCAAGTAAAATTGTCCCGCCGTGGGCTTGCTGGATTTTCCCGACGCGGCGGCTCACCGCACCGGTAAAGGCTCCTTTCTCATATCCGAACAGCTCGCTTTCAAGGAGGGTTTCGGGAATAGCCACGCAGTTGATCACAAGAAAAGGTTTATCTCCCCGGAGGCTGTGCTGATATATGGCACGAGCCACAAGCTCCTTTCCAGTGCCGGACTCACCCCGAATAAGCACGGTGGCATCAGTAGAAGCCACCCGGCCAATCGCCTTGTAGACTTCCTGCATAGCCTTACTTCGACCGATAATTGCCTCGGCAGAAGCCACCTCTGGGACTACGTCTATCTCCACCCTTGAGCGCATGAATCGACCCGCCTCAAGAGCCTGATCAATCAAGGTCAAGATCTCGGGAATCTCGAACGGCTTCAGCACATACTCGAAGGCCCCTAACTTGGTAGCTTCAATCGCTGTCTCAGTAGTACCAAATGCGGTCATCACGATAACGGGAAGCTTGAGCTCGATTTCGCGTATTGCCCGAAAGGTCTCAAGGCCACTCATTCCAGGCAATCGCACATCCATGACGACTAGGTCAGGTGCACTCTCTTGAACCATGGCAATGCCTGCCTCGCCCGTGGACGCGGTCCGTATGGTATGCCCTTCTTCGGTCAAGAGCTTATCGAAGCTTTGCCGCAACTGGGAATCGTCATCAACGATTAGGATCGTACCCAATTCAGTCCCTCCTTGCATGGCAGGGTGATGGTGAAAGTTGCACCCTTGCCTTCTTGTGATCTGAGATTCAGCCAGCCACCGTGCTCTTCTACGATTCGGGCGGCGATGCTCAGGCCAAGGCCTGTGCCCTCTTCTTTCGTGCTGAAAAAGGGTTCAAACAATTTGTCCTGGATCGTTTCAGGGATTCCCGGGCCATTGTCACTCACCTTGATGACCACTACCCGACCCAATGGTTCGATGATTCCCCCTTGCTCGGAAATTACAATCCGCCCGCTGCCACCCATGGCTTCGCATGCGTTAACCAGCAGGTTGACCAGAACTTCTTTCAACTGTTCCGGATCTGCCGCGATGTCGGGAAGTCGGCGCTGGCGGTCAAGCTTGACATCCGCACCGTACGATTCGAGACGGTGCCGGAGAAGCTGAAGGGCCATGTCCACCACATTCGAAGGGCTCACCTTTTGCAGCTTGAGCTTGGGCGGCCGGGAGAACTCGAGGAAATTTTGGACGATGTTGTCAATGTGGCGGATCTCTTCGGAAATCACATCGAAGTCCTCCTGTTGGGTCGCAGACAGATCAAGTGTCCTCCCCATAGAGAACAGCCGCATCTTTACCGAAGTCAAAGGATTTCGGATGCTGTGAGCCATCCCGGCCGACAGCCTGCCCACAAGGGCCAGCTTTTCAGACTGCAATAGATGCTCTTGGCTCCGTTCTAGCTCGATTTTGGTTTGATCCGCGTCTTCGATCAGACCGTGAAGCCGACGGCTTACCGCTTTGACCTCATCCCCGGATTCCAAGGTCTTTGCGGCTCCATCGCCATGCAACGCCAGCCTGCGGAGCGGATTTAATATCTGGCTTACCAGGACAAAGGCCAGTAGGGCACCAAGAAGAATGACAGACCATATTGCCGTGCCCGCGATGACCCTGAGCCGCTTGGCCTGGTTGTGAGTTCTGACGCTGGCAAGGCTAATCCTTTTGCTATGAACATCCTTGTAAGTCTCGCACAGCTCAAGGATTTTGAAAAAATGGCTACGCACATTCTTGTGTAACTTGGTTCCTGGTTCATGCTTTCCAGCCTTATAAAGCGAGATGACCTTGTCTTTTTGTCCTATGTACTCAGAGTATTCCGACTCGATTTGATCAACAGTCGTCTTATCGGTTGCAGTGCGAGCTAGCCTTCGGGCCTCTTTAATCCGTTCGTTGAATAACTGGCGATATTCTCCCAATTTCTTGAGCCATTCAGTGTCGCCGTCCAGGAAGTAGTATGAGACAAACCCCTTCTGATTTACCAATGCGTTCTTCAACCCTTCTGCTGCCTGAAGTGCGGCCAGATCCCTATCAATGATTCCCTTCAAAAGGGAATCCATCTGATAAGTGTGCCACATCATGACAGAGCCACCTGCCAATGTGATTAGAATTAGGATGGCCAGTATCAAGAATAGACGGTTGCGCAGACTGATTCGTCTCAACATGAGTCGATTATATCCCTCCTGAAGGCAGAGGCTTTTGCCAATACCTGGAAAGAAACTTATGATATGTCAGACTTCGCTGTCAAGGGTTATGAAAGTTGGCCGGACAAGTTAACGTGGCAGAGCCTGCGTGTCCTACAAATACTAAAAAAGATCAAGGGTTGCTGGGCTGACAGGTGCTGTGGTAGTTATAGATAGGTGATTAAGGGTCAAAGGAGGATACTGATGTCCGTCAAAGTACACGAGATCACGAATATATACAATGGCAAGATCTTTGATGTGGTGCTTGAAAAAGTGACCTTGCCAAACGGGGCGATCAAAGACCGGGAGGTAGTTCGCCACCCCGGTGCTGCGGCCATGGTGCCGCTCCTGGACGATGGGAAGGTCGTTCTAATCAAGCAGTACCGCCATGCGGTGGGTGAGTTCCTATGGGAGATACCGGCAGGGACATTAGAGCCGGGGGAAAAGGCCGTTGAGTGTGCTCGACGAGAATTAGTGGAAGAGACAGGCTATGAAGCCTCAACACTTGACGAGCTTGCACAGATCCTGCCCGCTCCTGGATACACGGATGAACGCATACACATCTTTCTGGCAACGGGGTTGACGCCAGCGGAGCAGAAGCTTGAGGATGATGAGGTCTTAAAGGCCGAGCCTACACCCTTTGAGACCGCCCTTGAAATGATCACAAAGGGTGAAATTCGGGACGCTAAGACCATAGCGGGCCTTTTGCTGACCTCTTTGAAAAAATCGTGAATTGTCTCTCACAGAGCCCACGGAGACACAGGGTTCTTGAGTTGAATCCTTGAGAGGAGGATTCAACTCAAGCTGCCATCCCGCTTCGCGGGATATGTTTACTGAACCCAATGCTTACTACGTTGGCATGTCCAAGATGACAAATGCCACGGCAGTGGCTGAGAATTCTGTCTGATTCTTCGTCCTTGCCCCGTTAAATGCGGAGCCTATTTAACCGGGGTCAAAAAATCAGACCAAGTAGATTTCTCTGTGGTCTCTGTGAGCTCTGTGAGAGATAAAAGTAGTTTGGATTAAGTCGAAATCTTGGAAAAGTCGGCAAAGATGGAAAAGAGCCCGGCAATCTCTCCAAGGAGGGCAAGACGGTTCTGTTTTAAACTCTGGTCTTTAGTTAAGACCATAACACCGTCAAAAAAGGCATCCACCGGCTGTTTCAAGGTGGCAACGGTGAGCAGGGCACGGTCAAAGTCCCCTTTTCTCAAATCTTCGGATATGTTCTGCTTCACCCTTTGCAAAGCGTCATAAAGGGCTTGCTCGCATGGTTGCTGAAACAGGCCTGGATCTGTGTTCATCCGGCCATGGCCTGAAGCGATCTCGCCCAGTTGCCTGGCCTGTCTGATAATGTTAACGACGCGTTTAAACGCTATGGCCAGAGGCTCAAAGTCCGGCTTGGCCTTCAGGGCCTCGAGGGCCTCCGTCCGCTTTCGGACCGCCGGTATATTA
>JAIWEZ010000048.1:0-11299 GCA_048631945.1 Gammaproteobacteria bacterium
GACATGAGGGGGAAGACCATCCACCATCGTAACGTCATTTCTCTTCTCCAATCATGGCCTTCCCCCACGCTCCCGCCGGGAGAGCAGCGTCCCACCCTTTCGACTCCACCAAACGATCCAGCACATCATGACACATTAAGTCCGATTTGGCATCCTCCGCGTGTGGGGGAGATCGGCGAGCTTCGCGAACCACTCTTGCCAAGTTTGTCGAAAGCGGGCACCATCAAACCCACTAGACTCCACAACCCATACGGCAGTGAGGTGGGCTATGAACCGAGTGCTCCGAAGTCTCTCATCCAAGCTCTCATTCACCGTCATCATCGGCCTCTTCCTGGGCCTGCTCCTCAACCAGCTCTTCGGCCTGGCTTGAAGTCATCTTCCTGGTTTGGTTGATAAAGGAGGCGACGCGACCAAGATAAAGGGGGGTTACCAGATTGACCAGTTGGGTGCGGTTGTAAGTCCAACGGTGGAAAGTGGCCGCGGTCTCATAGAGGACCATCACCCAGATACTGTTTGGCATGCCAAACTTGGTCTTGGCCTTGGCAGCACATTCCTTGAGTTGTTTAAAACAATCGGGGCAAAATATATCCCGATACAGACCCTTGAACTGCCGAAAGCCGGTCTTGTATTCTGTGACTAGGCGGCCGAGATCAACCTGGATGGGCTCAGGTTCCAAAAATTCCTGAAGTCCGAACATGGGCACGGTCCGGCTGCCCTTAACCGCCTTCCAAACTGCTTCGTTCTGCTCCATGAGGACAAAAAGGGTGTGGACCACCTGTCTAAACATGGGACCTAATGACTCAGCCGGGTCCTTGGCGTCATGGATTTTGACCCCCAGGTTAGACTGACAAATTTTGAAATTGTTGGTGATGGCGTTGGTGGTCATCCAGATGTCAATGCCATAGCGGGCCACATCCGTCTCCCAGACATCCTGCTCGATGTAGTATGCTGCCAACTCGCCAGCAAAGGCAAAGTCCCCGCCTATGGGTTGGCGGATGCGCAGACCGTAAAGGGCCCGGGTCAGATTATAGACGATGTTGTTGGTAATCGTTCCATCATACTTGTACCGCGTATAAACAGGGCAGACGAATTCGTAATCCTTTTCCAGAATTGGCTCCAGAAGGTGTTCAACCCAATCGCTGGTAATTGAACGTAGGTCCGAATCGACGACCATGCAGGCCTTGACCTTGAGGCGCTTGGCCGCCTCAAACACGGATCGAAAGGCCGAGCCTTTCCCTGCAGGTCCTCGATAGATAGAGGTGATCTTTTCCTGCCAGGGCTTGATCTCGAATTCCTTGGCTACCTCCCGGGTGTCGTCTGTGGAACCTCCATCGGCAACAAGTATCACACATCTTCTGTGCTTGTAATGCTTGGCCAGACCATGAGTGACCATCTGAATCACGTGTTCGATGGTCCTCTCGTTGTTATAACAAGGAATCCCCACAAGGATGTCTGCGGTCTCTATTTCTTCGATTCTTTTTGAGGTATAGGCTCTAAGTCCTGTATCGTAACGCATGATTCCTTCTATCCTTCCGTTGATCCTGCTGTCATTATTTCCCTTTTTGAGACAAAAACCACGGCGGCCATGGGAAGCACAGGATACTTCCTGTTGGGTATTACTGCAACGCCTTTATCATCATCCAGAATGTCTTCAGGGGAGGGCTTGCCGGTATCTATGATGCGAAACCATGCCTTGCCTGCCGGAGAGGGCGGGACCTCAAAGCTGTGTTTGACTTTGTCTCCGTTGAGGATGACACAAAAATTATCATCCCTTTTTTCATGTGGAAGTTCAGAGCCATCAAGGACAAAGGCAAGCACCCGGGCACCTTCTGACCAGTCCGGCTTGCCGACTTCAAGTCCTTGCCAGCTGACATCAGGGTGTTGATCCGAGTTTGTGTCTTCACCGGTCAGGAAATGAGATCTGCGAAATATAGGATGTTCATTTCTCAGGGCGATCACCTTGCGGAAGAACCTGAGCAGGTCGGCATTTTTTTCTGTAAGCCTCCAATCGATCCAGCTTATTCGATTATCCTGGCAATAAGGATTGTTGTTTCCCTGCTGGGTTCGACCAAACTCGTCTCCCGCCATGATCATGGGGACCCCATGGGAAAACATAAGAATTGTGGCAAATGTCTTAATACGACGCAACCGCAGGACATTGACCAAACCGTCATCAGTAGGTCCCTCAACGCCACTATTTGAGCTATAGTTTTGGTTACTTCCGTCCTGGTTATCTTCACCATTTTCCTCATTATGCTTGTGGTCGTACGATACGAGGTCATAGAGGGTAAAACCGTCGTGGCACGAAATGTAGTTTATGCTATTGTAAGGCCGACGGCCGCTTGCCTGATAAAGATCTGAGCTACCTCCGATGCGAGTCGCCAGGACCGGCACCATCCCGCTATCCCCTCGCACAAATCGCCTGACATCATCTCTATAGTGTGAGTTCCATTCGGCCCAACGTCCGGGATAAGTTCCCACCTGATTGATTTGCGTGTCCCATGCCTCGGCAATGATCTTGGTGCGCGCAAGCACTGGGTCCTGTTCTATAACATCGATGAGAGAGGAAGTTGAGAGCAGTTCGCCCCTTTGATCCCTGCGGAGGATGGAGGCCAGATCAAAACGAAATCCGTCCACATGCATTTCCATGACCCAGTACCGCAGGCAATCCAGGACAAATGCCTGAACCACGGGATGATTGCAGTTCACCGTGTTCCCACAGCCTGAGAGATTAAGATAGTCTTTTGATTCCGGATCCAGGACGTAATAAATTGAGTTGTCCAGTCCGCGAAAGTTTATAATAGGCCCTTTCGAGTCACTTTCTGCCGTGTGATTAAAAACCACATCAATGAACACCTCCAGACCGGCACTGTGAAAAGCCTTGACCATCTCCTTGAATTCTTTCACCTGGTTTCCGTCCCGACCATTTGAAGCATAAGATGCCTTTGGCGCAAAAAATGCCATGGTGCTGTAACCCCAGAAGTTTTTCAGCCTTTCCCCGGTCTTTGAGTTCACTTGCTTGTTTTCCATCTCATTGAATTCAAAGACCGGCAACAATTCCACGGCAGTGACCCCGAGGGACTTCACGTAAGGAATCTTTTCAATCAAACCTTTATAGGTGCCGCGGCTTACAACCCCTGATGACTCATCAATCGTGTATCCCCGCACATGTAGTTCATATATAATGGTATCTTGCAGGGGCAGATTCAGCGGCCTGTCGCCTTCCCAGTCAAAATCATCCTTTAAGATACAACAGCGTCGTTCACTACCTGCCTTTCCCCAAGTTTCTCCTCCTTCTAAGGCCCTGGCATAGGGGTCAAGGAGAATTTTTTTCTTATTGAACCAGTGTCCGCTTCCCTTGCGGTCAAATGGTCCGTCGGCTTTGTACCCGTAGCGAAGAGATGAGTCCATCCCGAGAACTAGAATATGCCAGATATCGCCGGTCCTGTTGATTTTGGAATCCAGGGGAATTTCGACTACCGGTTTTGAGTTTGCATTCTTAAAGAGGACAAGAGTGATAGTTGTCGCATTTCGAGAAAAAACGGCGAAGTTCACGCCTTTTGAAGTGATGGTGGCACCAAGCGGCAGCGGCCGGCCTGGATTACACTTCCATGTTTTCAAATTTTTTCAACTCCTTGAGATTAAGGTGTTCTATGCCTTCTTCAAGGCTGCAAAAGCATCAAGCACGAGACTCAAGAGCGCGGGGACCAGGAAAATCGTGAAGACCGTGGAGACCAGGAGACCGCCCACCACCACACTGCCAAGACCCCGGTAGAACTCGGAGCCTGCCCCTGGGGTCAGTACGAGGGGCATCATCCCGAAAACACTGGTCACGGCACTCATGTATATGGGCCGGATACGTGAACGGACCGATTCCCGAATCGCCTCCCGCGGCTCCATATTGCTGTCACGTATGTTGTTGAGGGTTTGGTGCACAATGAGAATGGCGTTGTTTACCACAATACCAACCAGGATCACGAAACCTAACATGGTAACAATGTCCAAGGCCTGATAGGCGATGAAGACATTTACGAGGAAAAGGCCTATAAACCCGCCGGCTGCGGCAAGGGGCACGCTAAACATAATGATGAAAGGATAGAAGAAATTTTCGAAAAGCGCGGACATCAAGAGATAGCTTATGACAAGAGCCAAAATGAGATTCCACTGAAGCGCGCTCCTTGTACGCGTCAAGTCATCTGCCGTGCCGCTCAAATCGATCCGGTAAAGGCTCCCAAGTTCTCCCCTGGCCTTGATCGGACCAACAATCTTATCCCGGACGATAGCCATGGCGGTTTCTAAAGGGATCTCCGTTGACGGGAGTACTTGAATCGTTATGGCTCGCTCTGAATCGATGCGGTTGATCTGGGTGGGTCCCTCCTCTAATCGGATGTCGGCGAGTGAACCCAGAGTCACCCTTTCCCCCTTGGGTGTTTGTATGAGGAGGCCTGCCAGGTCTTGGGTGCGTTTCAGTTTGGCCTCTTCCCCCTTGACAACCAGATCGATCTCTTCACCGTGAATACGGTAATCACTCGCTTTGGCACCATCAACCAGGGCGTCTACGGTCGTACCAAGGTCAGCCGTGGTCATGCCTACGCGCGTAAGGCGATCCCGGTTCGGGATAACGCGCATTTCGGGATTGCCCAGATCAAGGCTGGGGATCGGGCGTACCTGAGCTCCCGGGAGGTGTTGCATCACCTGTCCGAAAATCTCTCGTCCCAGGGCAATTAGACGGTCCAAGTCAGGCCCCTTGATTTCTATTTCAATGGATCTGCCTCCCCCGATACCACTGGAGAAGAGGCTCGGCTGCTGGACAATGGCGATCATGCCGGGGATTTTGCTCAGCACGCCGTACACATAAGGAATCAGCTCTCGCGTTCTCTCCTGGATTGCTGAAACTACGCCCATAAAGACCTGTTGTCCGAATGCCACATAAAAAAAGTTCTTAACAGGGGGCAGATTCAGCTTTTTAGCAGCCTCACTTTCTTTTTCGTGTTCTATAAGAGGGAGAATGTCCGCTTCGACGGTCTTCGCGATTTCACTCAACTCCCCCATGTTATACCCGGGCGGAGGCAGCAAGATGCCGAAGAGAATCTCCCGGTCGCCTTCTGGCAGATATTCTGTCTTTGGCATCAGGAACACAGCCATGGCAAGCGCCAGGCCGGTCATAACCACTGCTACGCCCAAGCGCCTCGATACCCGGCCACACATCCAGTAGACAAAGCCCGTAACAGCGTCCGTTATCTTTGAGGCCAACCAATAGATCGACCACCAGCGCCTGCGGCGGGGCGCTTTGGACTCTTTCGCCGTCCCCATCCGCAGAATCCTGGAAGAAAGGGTAGGGATCACGGTAATGGAGACCAACAAGCTGAGCCCCACAGCACTGCTGATAGCAATGGCGATGTCCCGAAAGAGCTGACCGGCTTCTTCTTCCACAAAGACAATGGGCACAAACACGGCAATCGTGGTAAGGGTGCTTGCCAGCACCGCTCCCCACACCTCCACCGTACCGTCGTGCGCTGCCTGCACACGCGATTTCCCCATCTCGCGATGGCGAAAGATGTTCTCAAGAACGACAATGGAGTTATCCACCACCATGCCGATGGCAAAGCTCATCCCGGCAAGGCTCACCACATTGATATTACGCCCAAAGAGGGTCATCAAAAGAAACGTTCCCACCACACTGATGGGGATGGCAACGGAGACAATCAACGTGCTGGAAACATTTCTCAGAAAGATGAGGAGTACAATAACGGCCAGCGTTCCGCCTACAAGGATGTTTTGCCTCACCAAGCGGATGGCACTATAGATGTAATTTGTTTCATCGTAGGCCTGGACAAGTTGCAGGCGGCGATCCTTGAGCAGACCGCTATTGAGTTCTTCAAGGGCCTCCCTGACCTTTTGCATCACCTCAAGGACATTGGTGCCGGCTTCCCGAACCGCATTCAACACAATGGTGGGGACGCCTTCGTGCCGAACCACCACTTCTATGTCTTCGTGTCCCAGGGTCACCCGGGCCACGTCGCCTACAGTGATTGGAGCGCCATTGATCCGCTTTATGATCACCTTGGCCACATCTTCCGGGGTCTCGTACTCACCCACGGTACGGGCAATGTATCGGCGCTTCCCCTCATCAAAGTCCCCGGCACTAATGTTTCTGTTCTCCGCGTCCAGGGCCCGCATCAGCTCTGAGATGGTGATGTTCCTTGCAGCCAGGGCACTTGAATCAACGATGACTTGAAGTTCCCGCTCCTGACCACCGTATATGTTGGATGAGGCTACGCCGGCAATTCGCTCCAGGCGAGGTTTAATGTAGTCATCACAGAAATCATATTCATGGGTCAACACGCCCGTGTACCCTTCGAGGGCCTGGAGAATGATCCACGCTATGGCCTCTTCGTGCCGGCCACCAGAGGTGATCACCGGTTTTTTCACATCCTCAGGGTATTCTTGCACCTGGTCGAGTTTGTTGGACACTCTAAGTCGGGCCTCATCTGTATCTGTACCGATCTCGAACTCCAGGTTGATGTACCCCTCCCCGTCTGCGCTCTCGCTTTTCATCGTGTCGAGACCTTTTACATTCTTAAGCTCCTCTTCTTGCACGTCGATGATCTCTCGCTCGACCTCCAATGGACTGGCGCCACGCCACGGGGTCGTTACTGAAATCTGGGGCATGTCCACGTTGGGGGTAAGTTGGATGGGGATTCTAAACAAGGAGATAAGGCCAAAGAGGACCAGCAGGATGACCCCTACGGTTACGGTTACGGGTTTTTTTATGGCAACATCAACGAGTTTCATGTTAACTGGTCATTAGTCATTGGTTACTCGTTACTGGTTACTGCTTGGTGGCTGACTATTTGCTCCCTTACAGTTTCTTTTAAATCCGCAATCCGCATTCCGAAATCCGAAATACAATAGCTCACTTGATTATCTCCACGGGTTGGCCTGGCCGCAGGCGCTCGTTGCCCCGAATGACCACATGATCCCCTGGCTTGATGGGGCCCTCAATAGCAACATTGGCGTCGTAATAGCCAAGGACCCGGACATTCACAGGCTGAGCCACGCCGCTGCCCACCACAAAGACCAGTCGATTGGTTCCGGCTGTTACTATGGCGTCCTTTGGCACCAGGAGAGCATTATTTTTGGTTCCGAGGTTGAAGGTTGCCCTTGCCTCCATGCCACTCCTGATTTTCAAGCCCGGATTGGCTATACTCACTCGCACCGGAATAGTTCGAGCATCGGTGTCTGCTTCGGGAAGGATGGCAGAAATCTTGCCAAGAAGTGGTTCATTGGATATGCTTGCTACCAGGATCCGGACCGGGTCTTTCTGAAGAAGCTGTACGGCATACCGTTCCGGGACATCCACGGTGATCCGTATGTGTACCAGGTCAACAAGGGTTACTACAGGCCCGCCTACAGGTAACCACTCTCCAACCTGGGTATGCTCCTTGGCAACAAAACCTGAGAAAGGGGCAACAACTGTCTTGTTCTTGATGTTGTCTCTAAGAAGCTCGATTTCAGCCTCACTGCGCAAGACTTCCTGTTCGAGGGACTGATGCTGATACAATGCCTCATCATATTTCCTGGCCGCTATGCTGTCAGCATCTTTGAGCTTGGTATGCCGAACCAGTTCCTTTTCAGCAAAGATCAAACTTGCCCGAGCTTTTTCCCTTGAGGCCACCGCTGCCTTTAGACGTAGCACAAGGTCCGTCGACTTGAGTATAGCGAGAACCTTTCCCTTTTCAAGAAAGTCGCCCTCGCGGACTGGAAAGTGTTCTACCAATCCGGAGACTTCGGCGGCAATCGTACTGCGGGCAATCGCTTCAGTGGTTCCAACTAGATCTATCTGGTCTGAAACCGTGTCCTCCACGACCGGTGCAACCCGAACCGGCACTGCCGGTGGTCCCTGATGTTTGTTGTCTTTGGCCTGAGCGTGGGCGACTGAACTCACAAGCAAAACGAGAAATAGGGCTACCCAAGTACTGCGCCAAATAATCTTTTTCCAGTATGTCTCACACATGAATCACCTTTTCCAACTGCTGGTCACTGGTCAATAAGAGAGTGCCTAACCCGGATAAACCGGAACAAAAAAAACTATCACGAAAACACGAAAGGCTGCATGTTTTTCTATTTCGTGCTTTCGTGATCATCTTTTAAGGTTTTCTGCCATAAACAACACGAATTCCAGAATTAACGGACTAAAGTGAGCAAAAGTGTCTTAAGTCGAATTCCTTAATTCCGCAATTCCGCAATCAAAATCGTTAACGGAGAGTGCCCATATGCCGGTCCCCCAAAAGGTGGTTGGCGATGACAACTCGCTGGATCTCTGAGGTCCCTTCGTAGATGGTGAAGACGCGCGCATCTCTGTAAAAGCGCTCCACGGGATATTCCTTTGTGTAACCATACCCACCATGTATCTGCAAGGCCTTGGCGGTGACGCGGTTTACCATTTCAGAGGCAAACAGCTTTGCCATAGAAGCTTGCTTGGTGTATTTTTCGTCCCTGTCTTTCATGCTTGCGGCAGATAAAGTCAATTGCCGGGCCGCCTCTATTTCGGTAGTCATGTCTGCCAGCATCCAGCGCAGGCCCTGGAATTTTGAAATCGGCTGCCCGAATTGTTCCCGCTCCCTGGCATAGGAAACAGCCGCATCCAGAGCAGCCTGGGCCACGCCCAGAGACTGAGCGGCTATACCTATACGGCCACCATCCAAGGCAGTCATGGCGATTTTAAAGCCATCCCCCTCTTGTCCCAAGAGATTCTCAGCCTGAATACGGCAATTGTCTAAAACAAGATCGGTTGTATCAGAAGCACACAACCCCATCTTTTTCTCGGTCTTTCCTACCAAGAACCCCGGAGTTCCCTTCCTGACAATAAACGCACTGATCCCTTTATGCCGTTTTGCCTTGTCTGTCTTGGCCGTTATGATTGTCACGCCGGCAGTCTTCCCCGAGGTTATAAAACGCTTGGTGCCATTGATAATATAGTGACTCCCGTCACGCAAAGCCGAAGTGGACTGGTTTACGGGATCCGATCCTGCATGTGGTTCAGTCATGGCAAAGGCACCTATGATCTCGCCGGCAGCCAGAGGTTTCAAATAGGCTTGTTTCTGCTCGTCAGTGCCGAAGCGATTAATTGTTTCACAAACGATAGAATTGTGCACAGACATTACAACAGCCGTTGAAGCACAAGCGTATGCGACCTCCTGTAGTGCCAACACATAACTCACTGTGTCTGTGCCTGCACCATCATATTCAGGCGGAACCATCATACCCATGAGCCCCAGCTCGCCCATCTTCTTGAGGTTTTCACCAGGAAATTCCTTGGTTAGGTCGCGCTCCATGGCAGTAGCAAGAAGCACCTCACGGGCAAAGTCACGGACCATTGTTTGGATCATTAATTGCTCGTCAGTTAGCTGATAAGACATCGCCTGCTCCAGTTCACTTCACGACATTTACGGTGTATAGATGACAACCAAGAGGTCTGCCTTCTTGTCCCCGACATTTCTAAGCTTGTGCCTGATCCCAGAGTTGAAATGCAGTGATTCACCCTCCTTCAAGCGATTCACATGGTCGCCGACGGTTACCTCGATTTGTCCGGCCAACAGGTAGACAAACTCCTCCCCTTCATGTTGATACCCTACTCCCTTATGGTCTTTCATCGCATCAACCGTTATACGAAATGCCTTCAGGTGTTTGTTTTCCGCACCCGGTGTCAGAGTTGTGTAGGCATAATTCTCCGTGCGTTTCTTGTACGCTTTGACTCGTCTTTTGACTGTGGTCTCTTGTTCCCTGAGCAAGTATCCTGAATCAATCTCCAATGCACGCGATATCTGCAGCAACGTGCCGACCGGTGGTGTGACCTTTCCAGCCTCAATCTGTTTCAGGTAATCGATACTGCAGCCGGTGTCATTGGCCACCCGGTCCAGGGTTATCTTCTTCTTCCTTCTGACTTTTTTGATCTTGTCCCCTACAGGGAGCTGCTTGGCATCCTTCCTTTTCGGCATAGATACCTCCTTCTCAAGAGTGCCTAAAATGCCTAAGGCGGGCAGGGCGGGCTTTAGACACTCTATGATGCTCTATCTCACTTTAGGCACTTCTTGAATCTTTCTTTTATGACCTGTTGACACAGCGAAAAGGGGTCGATTCTTTTTTCAACAAGGTCATCGATCATTTGCTCAAATTCCTTGGAACGCTCGATTTCTTGGATTATTTCAGCCACAAAGCTGTCCTTAATAGCATCCACCAGTTCACGAAAGGCCTTTTGTCTTAAGTGCTCTCGCAGGTGGGTCTTTTCATGATCAAACAAAAACGCCTTGTGCATCTCTATCTTTGATAATAATTCCGGCACACCCCGATTTTGTGTAGCTTCAGTGGCCACTATAGGCGGTCGCCACTTCACCCCGGCGGTACCCTGAGTATTCATGTCAAGCATTGCATGGAGCTCATTCATTGTCTTTTCAAGCCCCTCCCTGTCTGCCTTGTTGACGACAAAAATGTCAGCCACTTCGAGGATGCCCGCCTTAATGGCCTGAACATCGTCTCCCATACCAGGGACTAGTACAATGATCGTGGTGTGTGCAGTGGTCACAATATCGACTTCATCCTGGCCCACACCCACAGTCTCAACAAGGATGATGTCCTTACCCATAGCGTCCATGACGTCTATGACGCTGCGAGTGGAACGGGTCAAACCCCCAAAATGGCCGCGGGTTGCCAGGCTACGGATAAATACGCCCGGATCTGTGCCATGACCCTGCATCCGGATCCGGTCTCCAAGTATAGCGCCACCAGAGAAAGGGCTGGTCGGATCTACTGCAAGAACTCCGAGGCTTTTGCCGGCCTCCCGATAGGCCCGGATCACCTGATCTGCCAGTGTGCTCTTTCCAACGCCTGGAAAGCCACTGATTCCAATGACATATGCCCTGCCAGTGTGAGGGTGGAGGGCTTTTAAGACCTCTATAGAGGAGGGAATGCCGTCATCGATATCTCTGATCAGCTTGGCGGCTGTCCGGATGTCTCCGGCTAGGATTTTTTCTACATACTCCATTGACCGAACTCAGGGGCTCTGCTCCAAAATGCCTTCATTCCACTGAAAGGCACAGATTAAGCACTACCCAAAGATTTATAATTTCAATAGGTTGTAGAACTTTTGGTGGGTCAAGTAAATAACTATACAGTCCAAAGTTCTGTCATTCCTGCGGAAGCAGGAATCCATAACCCCTTGATTTTCCTGGATTCCCGCTCCCCGCCTTCGCGGGGACAAGTTTACCCCTGCGGAAGCAGGGGCTGGAATGACGGTTCA
>JAIWEZ010000049.1:0-11288 GCA_048631945.1 Gammaproteobacteria bacterium
CCCGGCGAAAGCCGGGGTCCAGGTCAGTCATAAGTTTCTGAAAACACTGGATTCCGGCTTTCGCCGGAATGACAAAAAATGATGTTTTTTGACTTTTTACGAGTTTGTCAAGCTTTATACTTGTAATATGCGGCACATGTCCCTTCAGTGGAAACCATACATGGCCCCACCGGATGGCTAGGGTTGCAGGCCTTCCCGAAAAGAGGACATTCAGGGGGAGTTTTTATTCCTCTTAAGATATCTCCACATTTACACCCGGGATGCTCCCTGGACTTGGGTACAGCGAGATCGAACTGGGCTTCAGCCGCATATTCCCCGTACTCTGCCCTTAATTTCAAACCGCTGTTAGGTATCACCCCCAAGCCTCTCCACGGCGCATCACAGGACTCAAATACCTTATGCATAATGACCATTGCATTCTTGTTTCCTTCAAAGGTTACACCTCTCTTGTACTGAATCTCGACCCTAGATATATTTCTCTCAAGTTGCTCAACCAACATATATATGCCCTGAAGGATGTCTATAGGTTCAAAGCCGGTTACGACACAGGGTGTGTGGTACTTTTCAACTATCGGTTGATAGGCATTCGCCCCAATGATGGAAGTCACATGCCCCGGACATATGAATCCGTTTACCCTCAAACCTTCACCTGAAATCAGGGCCTCTAATGCCGGTGGAACGACTTTGTGGAGGGCAAGTACAAAAAAATTATTGATTCCTTCCTTTTTAGCTTCCATTACAGCAGCTGCAATTGTGGGGGCCGTGGTCTCAAACCCGATCCCTAAGAATACAACCTTCTTTTCTGGATTGTCGGCGGCAATCTTAAGGGCATCAAGTGTGGAATAGACGATCCTAATGTCTGCTCCCTCGGCCTTTTCCTTCTCAAGAGAAGAGTCAGAGCCAGGTACTCGCATCAGGTCTCCAAACGTGGCAACTATCACCTTATCTTCGTGGGAAAGTTTAATGGACTTATCGATTTCCTCGGTGGCCGTCACACACACGGGACATCCAGGTCCTGAGATAAGGAAAATGTTAGGAGGAATAATCTCCCTGATTCCGCTCCTAAAGATGGAGACAGTATGTGTCCCGCAGACCTCCATGAGGCGGATCTCTTTGGTAGACACGGCATGAATACGTTCTGTGATCCTTTTAGCCAGGTCCCCATCCCTGTATTCATCTAGATGCTGCAGTCCGCGGAACCTTCGATCAACGGCCTTCATAGGACAACATCTCCTTAAACATCTCCAAGGTCTCCTTGGCCACGTCTTCATCGATCCTGTGGATGGCAAACCCTGCATGGACAATCACATAATCACCCACCTCCGGCCTTTCATCTACTATATTCAAACGTATTTCCCTCTTGGTGCCACCTGCTGAGACCCAGGCCCTATTGCCGGCTATCTTCACAACTTCCATGGGTACGCCCAAACACATAAGGCTCTCCTATGTTGCAAAATTTTAAAACTTATTAAACGTATGGGTTTTTACTCGGCGATCGATCCCATCCGCTCAGCTCTTTGCTTCTTATATATGGCGCTGGCCACAACCGCCTGCCCTAATGAAATGCCTCCGTCGTTACTGGGAACCTTGGAATGAGTGTAGACCTTAAATCCCATATCCTCAAGCCTTTTGCTCAGGCCCTTCAATAGAAAGGCATTCTGAAATACCCCCCCACTTAAGGCCACTGAACTCAAATCCCTTTCCCTCCTTACCCTAAGACAAATCTCACTCAGCATGCGGATCAATGTATTATGGAATTTAGCGCTAATTCTACCTTGAGTAGTCCCTCTTATCAAATCTTTCACTACACCTTTAACAATGGGCTCATGTAACAGGATCCACCCGGGATCCTCTCCTCGCAATTGGTAATCATAGTATGAATCCACACCCTCGTCCATGCACATCTCCAATTCCATAGCTCCCTGGCCTTCATATTTGACATAATTCCTTAAACCAGTTAGTGCCGAGATTCCGTCAAACAGTCTGCCCAGGCTAGAAGTTTTAGGAGAGTTAACTCCTTTTTCGATCATCTGGCATATTACCCTTAACCTCTTTTGATCCAATCCATTCAAGAATTCGATGCCGAGCCCTGTAAATTCCGGGCCGTAGGTATGGTGAAGATAGCTTACAGCCATCCTCCACGGCTCCTTTATGGCGGCAGTTCCACCCGGCATGGGCACATAATCAAAGTGTCCTATCCTCTCAAATCCCTCTAAATTACATATCAAAATCTCTCCACCCCATATCTTACCATCCACCCCATAGCCCGTTCCATCCAGGGCCAATCCTATGACGGTATCCTTCACACCGTTTTCTGCCATGCAGCTGGCAATGTGGGCATGGTGGTGCTGGACGCCGATCAATTCGAAGCCCTCTTGCTGTAAGGCATACTTGGTGCTGAGATACTCCGGATGAAGGTCATAGGCCATTACGGTCGGTTCAACCTCCAGAATCCGTGTTAGATGTCCTACGGTCAGCTCAAGAAAATTTACGGTCTCCAAGTTCTCCATGTCTCCTATATGTTGGCTCAAGAAGGCATGAGAACCCTTTGTAAGGCATATGGTATTCTTTAGTTCCGGCCCACAGGCCAGGACGGGCTCCGTTTCCCATTTGAGGAAAATGGGCACAGGCACATACCCGCGGGATCTTCGAATTTGCCTAGGCATACCGTTGATGACCCTTAAGATGGAGTCATCGCTTCTTAAATATATGTCCCTATTATGGACTAAAAGATAGTCGGCGATATGAGAAAGTCTCTCAAAGGCATCGTCATTATCAATGACAATGGGCTCCTCGGTCATATTGCCGCTGGTCATTACCAGCGCCAGAAAATCTTCTTTAAAGATGAGATAATGGAGTGGCGTATAGGGAAGCATAACACCAAGGTTTTTATTTCTAGGGGATACTTCATCTGAGATTTCATGTTTATTTCTCTTTTTCAAGATTACGATGGGGCGACGGTGTAGGGTAAGAAGCCTCTTCTCCTCCTCAGTCACATAGGCATACCTTTGAATGGTTTCCACATCCCGGGACATAATTGCAAAGGGCTTCTCTTCCCTGTGCTTCCTTGCCCTTAAGGTGGCCACAGCTTTATCATTGGTAGCATCTACTGCCAAATGGAATCCACCCAATCCCTTAATGGCCAATATCTTACCCTTCTTCAGAAGTTCGCAGGCTTTTTTGATAGGATCATCACGGTTTATCAGGCTTTTTTTGTTATCATAAAGACTTACCTGTGGCCCGCACTCCCAGCAGGCATTGGGCTGGGCATGAAATCTTCGGTCTGCCGGATCTTGATATTCTGCCTCGCACAGGGCACACATTTGAAAACCCTTCATGGCTGTAAATGGCCGGTCATACGGAATATCCATGATAATTGTATAGCGCGGACCGCAGTTGGTACAATTAATAAAAGGATAACCAAAACGGCGATCCTTTGGGTCAAACATCTCCCTTAGACAATCCTCGCAAATACATACGTCAGGCGAGATTAGGGTCGCTCGATGTTCTTGCGCCCGACTTTTGCGAATTGTAAAGTCGGAATACAATTCTATCGGCTGATCGATAGTGTCCATGGATGTGATGTAAGCAAGGGAGGGCTTCTCATTGAGGATCGCCCGGTGAAAGGCATCCAGTGACTCTGGCGAGCCTTCCACTTCAATATGGACGCCATCCGAGGTATTTGTCACAAAACCGTTCAGCTTGTTGGCCCGGGCAAGATTGTAGATAAAGGGGCGAAAACCGACTCCCTGAACGATCCCATTGATCTGGGTCCTCGCACCTTTTATGCTTTGCGTTTGATCCGACTCAAGAGCCACTCGGCCCATAGATCGATCCCCTCTCCTGTTTTGCAAGATATATCAAAAATCTCCAGATTCGGATTGATTCCAAGGGACACTTTTTTGATCTTCTCTATGCTACAATCGATGTAGGGAAGAAGGTCTATCTTGTTAACAAGCAATACACTCGACTCGTGGAACATAAGCGGATATTTTTCTGGTTTGTCATCTCCCTCTGTGACGCTGAGTATCATAACCTTATGATCCTCACCCATTTTGAATTCGGCAGGACACACCAGGTTACCCACGTTTTCTACGATCAAAAGGTCAATTGACTTAAGGTCAAGGTGGCCGAAGGCCCCCTGAATCATGTTCCCATCCAGGTGACAGGCCCCGTCAGTGTTAATCTGAACAGCAGGGACCCCTTTCTTTGCAACCCGCTCGGCATCAACAGATGATTGTATATCGCCTTCAATAACTCCCATCTGTATTTCACCACTGAGAGTGTCAATGGTACGCTCAAGGAGCGATGTCTTGCCTGCCCCGGGTGAACTCATAAGATTTAAAACAAAAACCCTGTTTTCATCAAATATTCTTCGGTTCTCCGCTGCAATACGTTCATTAGCCTCCAGGATATTTCTAACTACGGGTATCTGCGCCATCTACACCCCCTTTCAGTCTCCTTGTATCTCTTCGATATAAAGCTCCCTACCACTAGTCAATTTAATATTATGGCCAGAACAATTTGGGCAAGTAAATAACAGGCCATCAACCTCAAACAATTCCCCACATCCCGAGCATTTTCCACGAACAGGTACAAGGTCTATGACAAGCTCGGCCCCCTCCACAGGGGTATCTTTGCTCAGGATCTCAAAACAAAAGGTTAGTGAGGTCGGTTCGATGGCACTTAATTTTCCCACCTTTAATTTTACTGTAGTAACCCTGGAAATGGCGTGTTTCGCTACTTCCTGGTTAACGATCTCGAGGAGGCTCTGTGTAATGGACAATTCGTGCATAAGTTAATTATACCTAAAATTTTTCCCTATGTCCACTTCATATTGTCGTAATAGTTCAGCCTATAGTGTCATTAAGACTTTTTACGATTTCATCATAACTTAGGTGCTAAAAAAAGGCAGGGCCGAAGCCCTGCCTTCTTTTCAAGCTAGCCAAGAGCTCACATAGCACCCGAGCAGCAAGTATCACACGTCAATCATGTATTTCTCTACATCGCCATCTGGCTTGATTACGTGCACAGCACAGGCGATACACGGGTCAAATGCGCGGATCACCCGGACGATGTTGAGAGGAGTAGCCATACCGCCCAAGCTCATCAGTGCCTGCTCGTAAGGACCCTTATTGCTATCCTTATCCTTGGGTGACGCGTTCCAGGTCGTAGGCACAACGCAAGCATAGTGACCTATCTTGTAATCATCTATCTTTATCCAGTGGGCCAGTGCCCCTCTGGGCGCCTCAGTCATGCCGTAGCAAACATCGCTAGTCTGTGGGGGATCCCAGTGAGCTGTGTCATGAATCGTGACAGCGCCCATGGGGCTGAAGGCCAAGGCTTCTAGGTCATCCAGCCACGCTACCATGCGGTCGCACAGTATCTGGGTCTCTAATGCGCGGGCAGCATGCCTGGCCACGGTTCCGGGCTGAACGCCGGCATTGACCAGACTGATCAATGTCTGTGTGGCTGAATGGCTGTAGGCCGGATGATCCGGTCTGTTAATAGCCACCATCATCCTGGCCAGAGGCCCGACCTCCATGGGATTCCCATTGAACCGCGGCGCCTTCACAAAGCTGTGAGCACCTGCTTTCTCCAGATTAAAGATCTGGGGGGTTACCGCGGGATCACCGCCAGTGTATGCTTGATAATAGCTGCTGGTTATATCCTCTGAAATGCCGTCTTCGATGGTTGCGCGGTCGCTGGCGACCAGAGCGCCATCGACGATGGCCCCTTCCGGGTACATGAAGCTGCCGTCAGCCTCCGGGAAGCCCCCGTAAGCGAGGTAATTCTGATGGCCCACACCGTGATTGGAGATTGCCACGGGAAGGAGAGGCCCGGTACCCAGGGTATAAACATCGTTTACGTAAACGTTGTTTATAAAGTCAATCTGCTCGTTGAGCATATACCGGAACTCGTCTCGCTTTGATTGGCTTGGAAGCTGTGTCACGCCGCCCACAATCATGCCTGACTGATGGGGCTGCTTGCCCGCAAACAGGGCAGACAGCCTTTTCGCCTTCACCTGCATGACCAGGGCATCCAGGTAGTGCTGAACGCACACGACCACGGTGTCCAGGTCGCTGATGCAGAAATCATCATAGGCATAGTGAGGCAGCAGCGGCCCTGCATACTCGCCCTCAACAGGAGGGGCCCCAAGCTCGGCAAGCGCAAGATCTTTGATCTTTATGATGTATGAATCATTCCCATCATAGCCCGCCAGAGCCGTTAGGTCCAGATAATCGAGCGCAGAGAGGTGATAAAAATGGAGCGGGTGGTCATGGAGCCAGCAGGCCCCTACGATCAGGTTGCGCAGCAACCTGGCAGCCTCAGGCACCGCGGTTGTGCCATGGGCTGTTTCTACGGCCAGGCAGGAAGTCCAGCCGTGTGCCCCAAAACAGACCCCGCAGATGCGTTCTGTCACATACGTAGCATCGCGAGGGTCTTTGCCCAGGAGCAAGTTCTCAATACCGCGGGCCATGGTACCGCTGACATCAGCGTCCGTCACGTTCCCGGCGAGATCTGTTTGGACTGTTGCTTTTAGGTGACCTTCTATCCTGGTTACAGGATCAACAGTTATTGTTGCCATATTATTTCACCTCCTTTTTTACGGTCTCTCACCCACAAAGAGTGGGCTTAGGTCTTCATAGAATGCCGGCTCTGTGCACCCTGCGCAAGGAGCATTGTTGTCAATGCAATAGTTTGCCCCTTCGTTCCACTTGATAAGCGGACAGTCGGCATGGGTAACCTGACCCTTGCACCCTTTGAGCAGCAGGCACCACCTTCTCTCCATAGGGTCATTCCAATCCGTCAGGAATTTCCCCTTATCGTAAAATTTCCGACGGCTACAGTTATCATGGACCGTCGCAGCAAAGTGTTGCAGGGGCCGCTTGTCTGCATCAAGCGGGGGCACACCACCACCAGTGGATATGTAGTAGAGGACCGTGTCAAAGAACCAGGCGGGGTGCAGCGGACAACCCGGCAGGTTGATCAAGGGTTTGGATATGCTGTGTTTGTCCAAGAAGTAATCTACTCCTTGCCCGTACGGCACACCCGCCCTCGGGATGCCACCATAGGTCGCACACGCCCCAACGGCGATAATCGCGGCAGCGGCATTTGCTGCCTCAACAAATTTGTCCTCAAGGGCATGGCCCGCGACCTCAAGATAGCGGGTATCAGCGGCAGGCAAAGAACCCTCCACGACCAGGACATAGCCCCCTTCTGCGATAGCTGCATCCAACGCAAATTCGGCCACGTCGCCTGACCCGGCCATAATGGTCTCGTGGTAGCGGATGTTGATCACATCAAGAATCACATCCCGCAGATCAGGTGTCAGGCAGGAAAGCACGGACTCTGTGCATCCCGCACAATCCTGGCCCTCAAGCCATACCACAGCCGGCTTCTTGTCGAGTGCCTCTGCGAGCCTAGGCCACTTTAGCAGCGGACCGAGGCTAAGCGCGGCAGCTCCTGCCATCGACATCTTGATGAAGTCACGTCTTGTGATGACAAAAGCCTTGATTTTGTTTTTTCCCATAAAATCACCTCCAAGTTTATAAGATTCTCGACTTCTGTTAGCGCCTACCAGTATTCCTTATCACCCCCCTTCTCATCCTCATCACCCTACTTTTTCTTAGTTTGTGCCCGTCCACGAATCGTAAAAACTCAAATGGGCACAAGCGTAAGTTTCCAATTCAGAATGGATGGAAACTAGTTTGCCTCTTCCTTGTCACTCGGGGCCGGCCCTTCGATCTCTTTGCGCGATTCTTTTATGCCCGACCGGAAGTTCTTGATCCCTTTTCCCAGGCCCTCGCCGAGTTGGGGTAATTTCCCGGCCCCGAAGATAACGAAGACAATAACCATAATGATTGCCAGTTCAGAAAATCCTGGATGAAACATTTCCCCTTCTCCTTTGTATCTAAAAAAAGTCAAATCGTTTGCGGTTGATATGTATTAAGAACTTTTGACAAAAACGGCCAAAATGGAGTCGTCAAAGGGTTTTGAAACAGCTTCTAACAACCTTGGTACAAGCGCACAAAATTTTTGGGGAAAAAGCTTGACTCATGGAAAGGACTTGGGTAGGTTAAATAACTGACATACGAAAAGGGGTTCGCTCCTTGCGCATGTCGCCGAGGGGCTATCAGATAAGGAATTTGCCGGTTCCCTGATAGTCCCTTACCTAAACTTTCCTTGCCTCGAGTTATTTACAAATTCTTTGCCCCCTACATAACTTTCTTCGTTGCGTTTGAGCTTTCTGCGGCACCCATCAGGGCGAAGTGAACGGCCCACTTTTTATGGGCAAATCATAGATTGACTTTACGCATTGTTTATCTCAATACCATGTGGCCCGTCAAAGTCAACACCAAAAAATCACCAGGAAGATACCAGTTATATGCTGGTATTATTGAAAGGATAACATGACAGACCAGCTACTTACATGACTTCTATACTCTCGGGAGGACAAACCAGGGCTACCCGCTCTCCGGTCAGGATCTGGGCCTGCTTGTATTCTTCTTTGCCAAGGAGGACACTGATAGGAATCCCGATATCTACCAGGACCCTCACATCGCCCCCTTCGTCAGTGAGCTGTATTACCCGGCCGACAAATCCGTGGTCTCCTGAAGGTATGTCCTTGGCGGGAAACACCCTGATCATCTTAGGATTCACCGATATTTTCACATATCCGGTCTTGTCGGTCCGCACCACAAGTCTGACTTTGTCGTGAATCAAGCAATATGTGTTGCCATCGCCATCCGTTCTGACTGATCCACTAAAGATATTCTCATAAATGGAAGAGGCAGGCTTTCCGTTAAAGAGGAAGACAATACTATCAGAGAGTTTGGTCGCCTGTATCCTGTTGTGGGTGGCAAGGATGACTGAAATCCCTTTCCGGACGTTGATATCCCTCAGTATGCCCTCAATGGCGATCTGATTTTCAACGTCCACATTGGAAGTCGGCTCATCGAACATGATAACCTTGGGAGAGCAAGCAAGGGCTCGGGCGATAGCTACTCTCTGGGTCTCTCCGCTTGAAAGCTTGTGAGCACTCGCCTCGGCAAAACCACGCATTCCCACGAGATCGAGTACTTCATTGACAATTTTTTTTCTGTACTCCTTTGGCTTCTTCCGTACTTTCAGCCCGAACTCCACATTCTTGTATACACTCGTGGTAAAAAGGATAGGTTGTTGCTCGACCATGATCACTTCTGTTCTTAGTCCTTGAAGAAAACTTTCGGAAAAATCCACTTTTCTTGAGTCATAAACGATCTTGCCGGTAGTAGGCGGCAATAAGAAACTCAGAATTTCAAGCAGGGTTGTCTTGCCCGACCCGTTAGGCCCGAGCAGGCCATATACCTTCCCCTTTTCGAGGCTCAATTCAGGGATGTCGAGAACTTTGCGGCCTCCATAGACCTTGGTGAGATTCTTGATCCCGAAAAGCATTAGACTCTGGCTCTCCCCTGCAAATAATTGAAAAACAGATTTACTGTGAAGCTTATCGTCAGAAGGATCACCCCTAAGGCAACGGCCAAAATAAATTCTCCCTTGTCGTACTCAAGAGCCATAGCAGTCGTCATGGTTCGGGTGAATCCTTTGGCATTGCCCCCCAACATCATGCTGATCCCCACTTCTGCGATAACGCGCCCAAAGGATGCAATCACTGCAGCCATAATGCCGAACCTTCCCTCCCGAAAGATCACAACTGCCGTTTGAAATGTGGTAGCCCCTAAAGTCATAGCAGTTTTTCTGTAGCGATCATCAATGTGGCTGATCGCTGCAATAGTAAAGGTGGTCACAATTGGTATGATGAGGATGACCTGGCCGATGATAATCGCCTTTTGCGTGTAAAGGAGGTCCAAGGGGCCGAAGATCCCTCTTCTTGAAATAAATGCATAGACAAACAGACCAACAACGACCGTGGGAAGGGCCAAAAGGGTATTGAGAATGGTGATAACCGTTCTCTTGCCGGGAAACTCCTTAAAGGCTATTGCAAAGCCCGCCGGAATGCCGATGAAGCTGGCGACCAAGGTTGATGAACAAGCGACCTTCAAAGATACAAGGACAATGGCATAGAGCTCCGCGTCTAACGACTTCAGGAGCAGGATGGCCGAAATGAAACTGTCAAGAAGGAGGTCCATAGGGGTTGGTCCTTAGGCCATATCCACCACGGCTAACGGCATACCAGGTAGCGATTTCCCATGCCCTGAGTGGTGCACTGCGATACTATTTTACATCTGGAATCGCGTCAGGACAAAATAGCTGCTGTCCAAGAAGCTTATAGTTGGCGATCAGAGCCTGGCCCCTTGGTGATACAAGCCACTTGGCAAATCGGTCCGCCAGGTCGAATTTCACGTGAGGATATTTTGCAGGATTGACTGGAATCACTCCGTAAGGGTTATTTAACAGTTCATCATCTTCGCAAACGACTTCCAGGTCGAGGCCATATTTCCGGCCGACTTTGTACTTGATGTACGTGCCACGATCCGAAAGCGTATAAGCTCGCTTTTCATCCGCAAAGGTTATTGTCTTGCCCATACCTTGCCCTATAGAAATGTACCACTCGCCCAGCCCCTTGGGGTGTCTGAAAACAAGTTCTCTTTTCTTGCCTTTCTTTACGATGTTAGTGGTTTTGGAAACCAATGGAAGCCCCGTAGCCACCCAAAGGGCGTGCTCTTTGGTGTGGGTGCCGCTGTCGTCACCACGGGATATAAACATAGCTTTGGCGTTGGCAATTTTTTTTAACGCTGCAGCAGCACCCTTCATGCCTTTTATGCCGGCAGGATCATTGGGAGGGCCAAGGATCACAAAATCATTGTGCATAACCGCATACCGCTTTGTGCCGTATCCCTCTGATATAAACATTTCCTCTCTTGCCTTAGCATGAACGAATATCAGATCCACGTTTCCGTCCATGCCATCCCTGATGGCAGCGCCCGTCCCCTTGGCAAAGACTTTGACCTGTATTCCAGTATCTTTCGTGAATTCAGGGAGGAGCAAATCCAAAAGACCTGAAGCCTGCGTGCTCGTTGTTGTGGACATGGTGATGACTTTGTCCGCTCCAAGGGTAACCGTAGGTGTCCCGGCAATCGTCAGAATCCCACCCAATAGTGCGACCAAGCACCTCCTCATGTTACCCCTTCCTTAATAAGAAAATCTACGGCAAATAAAATGCCCTCCGGGTGCGCACCTAACCGCTACCTGACACAAACCGCAACCAAAGGACATGCCGAAGACATTGACCACCAATATGATAAGCATTATATATATAGTTGACCCAATATAGTGTCAAGTGT
>JAIWEZ010000050.1:0-11273 GCA_048631945.1 Gammaproteobacteria bacterium
GCGGACAGATACTGGATGTATCAATCCAGTTTCTATCTTTATCCAGCATCAAGTATCCTGTATCCAGTATCGTTTTGCTATACATAGCCCGTCCTATACCCTAAAATTCTTAGGTAAAAAAAGGAAATTCCTATACTATCAAGCCACACTACAGGGACAAAGAAGGCTAAATGCTGAGTATCCGAAAAATTGGAGTAATTGGCCGTACCTATCGTCATCTGAACCGTTACCGCCAGATACTTGCCGTCCTCTTCAAATACGGTTTTGGGGATCTTGTGGATGTGCTGAAGATCGAACAGTATCTTGAAATCGGTCTTCAAATGATTTCCAGGAAAAGACGGGAGCAGGTAGATAGACTCACTAGGTCTGAAAGAGTTCGCATGGCATTAGAAGAACTGGGGCCCACCTTTGTCAAGCTAGGGCAAATGCTTTCCACACGTCCGGACCTCATTGCCGTAGAGTTCATAGAAGAGCTTTCAAAACTCCAGGATCGTGTCCCCCCATTCTCTTATACTGAAGTTTCGCAAATCATCGAGTCAGAGCTTGGCGGGCTGCCCGAAAATATATTCGAACACTTCGAAGAGAGCCCCCTTGCCGCAGCGTCTATAGGCCAGGTTCACAGAGCACGGTTGAAGGATGGCGAGGAAGTCGTGGTCAAGGTGCAGCGTCCTGGTATCCGCAAAATTATCGAAGTTGACCTTGAGATTATGCTCCATTTGGCCTCACTCATGGAGCGCCATCTAGAAGAATTCCAGTTGAATCGCCCTGCCAGAATCGTGGAGGAATTTGCCCGCACCCTTGAAAAGGAGATAGATTATACAATCGAGGCCTCGCACATAGAGCGATTCAGCCGGCAGTTCATAGACGATGCAACCGTCTATGTTCCCAAGGTCTTTCGAGAAACAACAACAGAGCGCGTTCTCACCATGGAGTATATCGAGGGGGTCAAGGCCTCTGAGATTGAGCGGATTGAGAAGGAGGGACTGGATAGGAAGGTTATTACCGCCAGAGGAGCCGACTTGATCCTTAAGCAGGTATTTGATCACGGTTTCTTTCATGCAGATCCCCATCCAGGAAATATCTTTGTTCTTCCCGGCAATGTGATCTGTTATCTAGATTTTGGTATGATGGGATCGATTGACCGGCAGAGCCGGGAAGATTTTGCTGATCTGGTCCACAGCGTCGTAAGGAGAGATGAATCGGGGGCCATGCAGGCACTCCTGATGCTTACCCAGTATGACGAGGAACCCGACACACGCCTCTTGTCAAGAGATTTGGCGGATTTCATGGGGCAGCATCTTTACAGGCCACTTAAAGATCTACAAATGGAAAAGCTACTCCAGCAGCTTATGGAACTCATTTCCCGCCATCGTCTCCAGGCGCCGCCGGATCTTTTTCTCATGTTGAAAGCATTGGCCACTGTAGAGGGCGTTGGCCTTTCTCTTGATCCGGAGTTCCATATGATCAATCAAGCCGCACCTTTTGTTAAGCGTGTCAAAATGGAGCAGTCTCATCCCAAACGCGTTGCAAGCGATATCTTGAAATCCGGTGTTGACCTTGTTCGACTTATGCAGGAAATCCCGGGGGATCTGCGTGAGCTATTGAGGCAGATGAAACGGGGCAAGGTCAAGATGGAATTTGAGCACCGGGGGCTTGAGCCGATGCAGAAGACTTACGATCAGATCAGCAACCGGATTGCTTTTTCTATAGTCATCGCAGCCCTGATCGTAGGTTCAGCCTTGATCGTTCTCTCAAAAACGCCTCCCTTCCTTTTCGGCATCCCGGTTATTGGCATCATCGGTTTTGTGGCGGCTGCTGTGATGGGGATGTGGCTTCTCATAGCTATCCTGAGAAAGGGGAGGCTTTAGCGAGAAGGGAATTCCTGCCTAGCGCTTGACCGAAAACGCATGACAAAAACATGGCGGCGAAATAGTGGCAGAAATAAAAAGGGGTTACCGGCCAAGGCCGTAACCCCTTGATTTTGATGGTAGGCGGTCGCGGATTTGAACCGCGGACTTCCACCGTGTGAGGATGGCACTCTCACCGCTGAGTTAACCGCCCGTTGCTCGTTTCTAGTTAAGGTTTGTGAAGGTCAAAAGTCAAGGATTTTTTGTTTTTCCCTTTTACACGGCTTGGTCAAAGTATTTTTGAAGTTTTTTCGCTTCAGCGGGCGTCAGGTCTCGGTAGAA
Organism: Gammaproteobacteria bacterium; assembly: GCA_048631945.1. GTDB lineage: Bacteria > Desulfobacterota > Desulfobacteria > Desulfobacterales. Next base: position 2,190 of record JAIWEZ010000050.1, read on the forward strand.
TCCGGGTTTCATGTTGCCCAACCGGATCGGACCGAAACATATGCGCTTCAATTTCAGGACCGGATGGCCCACGGCCCAACACATCCGCCGAATCTGCCTGTTTCTACCTTCTTTTATGGTAATCTCAAGCCAAGTGTTCTTGCCGGTTGTACCTATCTTTTTTACCTGGGCCGGCATAGATCGTCTGCCGTCCAACGTGATGCCGGATCTTAGACGTTGCAAGGCATCTGCGGCGGGCATACCTTTGACCTTGGCCTGATAGGTTTTGGGGATGCCGTAGCGGGGATGCTCAAGGTGCTGGGCGAGTTCTCCATTATTCGTGAGGATCAGGAGCCCTTCGGTGTCGTAATCGAGTCGTCCCACCGGAAAGATACGTGCCTTGACTTTCTTGACAAGTTCAGCTGTAGTGCGACGCCCCCTGGGATCATGTGATGTGGTCATCACACGTTTTGGCTTGTTAAGTACTATGGTAACCTTGGGCTCTAACCGGCTGATGAGGCGGTTGCCTACACGTATGGCGTCTTGTCCCCAGACGACCTGAGTGCCTAGCTTGCGGACCACCTGTCCGTTCACCGTAACACGGCCGTCGCGGATCAGTCTTTCTGCCTGTCGTCGAGAGGCGACACCGGCACGTGCCAAGACTACCTGGAGTCGCTCGGCCATATTTCATCCAGATCCTTCAGATCTTTCAGAGAGGGAAGATCATTTAAATCCTTAAGATCAAAGAGCTCTAAGAACTGTTTGGTAGTGCCGTATATCATTGGACGGCCCGGCAAATCCTTGCGGCCCAAAACGCGAACCAGCCTTCGTTCAAGAAGGGTCCGGAGTGTCCCCCCGCAGTCTACCCCTCTCAGGTATTCTACATCGCTGCGAAGCACGGGTTGCTTGTAAGCAATGATTGCAAGGGTCTCCATACCCGCCCGGCTCAAGCGAGCCGGCCTGGTCTCTTTCAGTCGTCTGATCCACTGGCGGTACTCCGGACGGGTTCGGAGCTGGAATCCACCGGCGACCTCGCTCAAAAAAAAGCCACGCTTGGCGGATTCGAACTCTTGAGTCAGGCTGGTGAGGACCTCCCGGATGGCCTTGCGGTCTGCGACTTCCAGAACGGATTTTATCTTATCTATTGTAAGGGGTGTATCTGAAGCAAAAAGCAAACTTTCGACAATGGCCTTTAAATTATCCATAGAAAATCCTGATAATCCCTGATTCAACGTGTTGCATAATGCGTATCAGCTGGAATTTAGCCATCTCAAGAACAGCCAGAAAGGTAACAATGATATCTAGCCTAGCGGCCTGTGCTTCAAAGAGTTCTTGAAAGGACACGGACCCCCGTTCCTCTAGAATGTCTGTAATCTGAGAGATCCTGCTCTTCACTGAGATGGTGTCGGGTGTAATATCCCATGAATATGCCGGAGATACCCGCTTCACTATTTCCTGAAATGCGTCGATGAGTTCAAACAGGCCCACCTGTATCAGGCCCCCTGGCTCTCCCTCAGGCCACGCCTTTGCGTCATCAAGATCTGTGCGGACAAACACATCCCAGTCTAGTTGATCCCGCTCCAGCAAGTCTTCAGCAGCATACCTCAACTGCAAAAATTCGGCTAAGGGCCTAACAATCTCCATGCGAGGGTCCTCGTCGTCGACTTCTTCTCCCTGTATGGGCAGCAGCATGCGAGATTTGATATGGGTCAGGGTGGCAGCCATGACCAGGAACTCGCCGGCCAGGTCGATGTTCATGGATTTCATCCATTCCAGGTATTCCATATACTGTTGGGTAATCAAAGCAATGGGGATGTCATAGATATCCACCTCGTTTTTCTTAACAAGGTGCACCAGAAGGTCCATGGGACCATCAAAAAGATCTCCCAGATGCACTTCATAAGGTGCCTGATCTTCTATCTTTTCCACCATAAGCTGATATCTTGCCCGGGCCAAAAAAACAGGAGTTAATCACGAAAGCAGGTAAGTTCAAGCAAATATGCCAACACGCATGTGCCACCGGCGGGCTGGTTTGTGTTCCACCAACGTAGTTCCTTAGTTCTGAAATTCGTGTTTTTTCTGGCAAAAAATTTCAAAAGATAATCACGAAAATACGAAAGATGGAAAGCACGAAATAGAAAAATATGGTTCTTTCGTGTCTTCGTACTTTCGTGCTTTCGTGATAAATTTATTGCTTTTTTGGTTCCGGCTTGTCCGGGTTAGGCTTTATAATCAGATTTTATATCTTAACAGCTTCTCTAACCTGTTCCATGGTTTCACGGGCGACGACTCGCGCCTTTTGATCGCCGTCTTCAATAACCGCCCGGACTGTATCCGGGTGGGCCTCATAGTAGGCCCGTTTTTCACGAACAGGCTCCAGGACCATGATCAGGTTTTCGGCCATCATCTGCTTGCATTCCACGCACCCGATTTGGGCCTTTCGGCATTCCTGATAAATGGACTGCACGGTCTGCTGGTCCGAGTATAACCGGTGAAAGCTAAAAACATTGCAGATATCAGGGTTCCCCGGGTCTGTGCGTCGTGCCCTCTGTGGATCCGTAATCATTTGGCCGACCTTGTTTCGGATCTCCTCCGGAGAGGCTGAAAGGAAGATGGCATTATTGTAACTCTTGCTCATCTTGCGACGATCAATACCGAGGATCTTCGATGTCTCGGTGAGTATGGTCTCAGGCATTGGGAAAATATCACCATAAAAATGGTTGAAACGCCGTGCAATCTCCCGCGTGAGCTCAACATGGGGCGCTTGATCTATCCCGACCGGGACGCCATTGGCCTTGTACATGATAATGTCGGCTGCTTGAAGGACAGGATAACCTAGAAAGCCAAATGTGGAAAGGTCCTTGTTCTTCAACTGCGCTATCTGTTCCTTGTACGTGGGATTTCGTTCCAGCCAGGGCAATGGCGTGATCATAGAAAGGAGCAAAAAGAGTTCGGCATGTTCCTTTATGTTCGACTGAACAAAGAGGGTGCATTTGTCCGGTGAAAGTCCCACGCTTAACCAGTCCATGAAGATATCTAAGGCGTAACCCTGAAGGGGGCCTGTCATTTCATAATCACTGGTCAGGGCATGCCAGTCGGCTATGAAAAAGAAACAATCATAGTCGTCCTGCATGTTTTTCCAGTTTGCCAGGGCCCCGTGCAGGTTGCCCAGATGGAGTGGGCCGGTGGGGCGCATACCGCTTAAGATTCGTTTCTTAGTCATCTTTACTGTCTCCAGGTTCTTCCTCGCAACAGTCCTTGCTGTAGGCGATTTTATTATATTATTGGGGATTCTATGCCAAGAAAAAAATTGCCGGCATCGTTTGTCATAGATTCTACATTGCGCCGCCCAGAAAAATTCTGAGAAACAGCTTCAAGACAGGGACAAAGATCCAGTCCAGCGAATGGGTGAGGAGCAAGAAGAGGACGATAATAATTCCGAAGCGTTCGAGGCGTGCCAGTTGAGCGGCCTGAGCAGGTGGTAGGAGGCCTGTCAGGATCCGACCGCCGTCAAGGGGTGGGATGGGGATCATGTTGAATATGGCAAGAATAACGTTGATGACCACACTGAATTCGAGCATGCCTGCCAGATCCATGAAAACGCCTGAAAAGATCGATTTGCCCCACCAAGGGCTGAGACGAATCAACTGTTTAAACAACAGGCCACTCAGGAAGGCACATAACATGTTGGTTCCTGGGCCGGCCGCAGCCACCAGGATCATGTCACGTCTTCGGTTGGCCAGATTGTTGAAATTGACCGGAACCGGCTTTGCATACCCGAAAATAATGGGTGACCTGAAAAAGAAAAGCATCAAAGGGAGAATAAAGGAGCCCATGGGGTCAAGATGCTTTATAGGATTAAGAGTTAACCTTCCAGACCATTTGGCTGTAGGGTCACCCAGGCGATAGGCCACCCAGCCATGGGCCACTTCGTGAAACGTGACCGCGAACAGCAACGGCACAATCATGACGACCAATTTATTAAGATCAAAGCCTTGAAACATCAATCAACCAACCTTCCAGTTTTTTTGCACGAATTCTACTTCGTCATGGAGCGTCTCTACCTCGCCGTTTAAGCGTGCATCAAGAAGACTATCCAGGATCTCACGGAAGATAGGGCCGGGTTTAAAGCCTATTTCTTTGAGATATTTGCCATTAAGCAATGTCTTTGTTGATCTTAACATGGTAATGTAATCGGAAACGGCTCGCTTGATCGAGGTGCGAGGGGTGCTTGCCATGACATAGAGTAGGGTCTCTATGTGAAACGGGTGAAGTTTTTTATATAGGTCGCTGTTTTTGAGAATTCGTTGAGAGGTCATCCATTTCAGACACTCCTCTGCATTTGTCTTTTCGTAGATCAAAATTTTCCGGTGCCGCAGGGTAAGTTCGAGACGGTCACATAACGCCGTCGCAGCCTCTTGGTCAAATGATCTCGTGAGGGCCAGAAGGTAGACCATCCAATGTCGACATGGTTCTTCTAAAAATAGCAGGTTGTGCCAAGCGAGAACATTTTCAACCGAATGGAGCAGCGCTTCCATAGCCGACTTGTAGACGATTTTCCGATGTATCACTTTCAGTAGATTGTATTCGTGCAGGCGATGTAGGGCCATGACAGGCCTGTCTTCCTCCAAGATCTGGCGGAGTTCGGAAAATAAACGTCGTCCGCTCAGTTGCCTGAAAAAATCCATCCTGACAGCATTGTCAATCAGCGCTGTGGTGAGCTTTCCTATCCTAAAACCAAACCTTTGCTCAAACCGAACTGCCCTGAAAACCCGCGTGGGATCTTCCACAAAGCTCAGATTGTGCAAGACCCGGATCACTCTTCGCTTCAGATCTTTCTGTGCTCTGAAGAAATCTATCAGGGTGCCGAATTTGCCGGGATTCAGTCTTATGGCCAGGGTATTGATAGTAAAATCTCTTCGATACAGGTCGAGCTTTATGGAGCCCATTTCCACCGTGGGAAGGGCCCCTGGCGACTCGTAATATTCGAGCCGGGCCGTGGCTACATCGATTTTTCGGCCGTTCGGAAGGATCACCACAGCGGTTCTGAACTTTTCGTGAGCCCGTACCTTACCGCCAAGGGTGGCGGCCAGGGCCTTGGCGAACTCGATGCCGTCTCCTTCAATGACTACGTCCGTATCAAGATTCTCCAGGTACAGAAAAATGTCTCTGACAAAACCGCCCACGGCGTACGCGTCGTACCCAAGGGAATCCGCAACACTTCCAACGGACATCAGGAGCTCTATGATCTCTTCAGGAAGACGCTCTCTGAGAAATTTGTCGATCCTCCTTTCGCGAACATTGGCACCCCATTCCATAGTATCTACTGCAAATTCAGGTATACGCGCGGGCTCGCTCACAAGAACATTAAGCAAGTCTGTTCGTGTAATGACGCCCAACAAACGGCCGTTTTCCACCACTGGGAGCAAGCGCTGTTGATTGCCTATGATCTTTTCCTGAATTTCTGCAAGGGGGGCATCAGGATTTACCGTGTCGACATCTGAAGTCATGTATTCACGCACAGGCACGTGCTTGAGTTTATGATGGATGGCTTTTTCTATAACCTGACGGGAGATTATGCCTAGAGGGTTATCCGGTTCCAGTACCACAAGGACATTCACATTGTAACGGGTAAGAAGATCGTGAGCTTCCTTCAACGTCACAGATGGTTCCACGTATATGGCGGGGGCGGACATGAGGTCTCTGGCTAATTGACTCGGATTGATGAATTGGTTCAAAAAACCAAAGAGCTTCTCTTCGACCTGTATCAAGGTCTGTCCTCTAATGGTAGCTGAGGCCGCTGAGGGATGACCTCCACCGCCGAAAGCCATTGCAATTTCTCCAACGTCCACCCCCGATAGTCGGCTGCGAGCTACCATGTATACTCGATTCTCCATGCTGGCTAAGGCAAAGAGGACGTCCAGAGTCTGTATATCCTTTAACTTGTGTACCAAGAAAGCAAAATCCCCTATGTAGGTATCACAAGACACAGAGGTGACAGCCACATCAATACCACTTATGGTGCAGTGGGTGACCCCCTCAATCATGTCATTCAAGAGCCTGACCTGTTCAGGTGTCATTTCCCGGGTGACAATGTCCGAGACCACATTCAGATCGGCTCCCTTGGAGAGGAGATGGGCCGCTGCAAGGTAATCGTCCTCTGTCGTGGATGTAAATGTGAAAGAGCCTGTGTCTTCGTATAGACCCAAAGCCATGATAGTTGCTTCTTCTGGCGTGATGGGGATCTCTTTTTCACGCAGGATCTTTGTCAGGATGGTTACGGTCGCACCTGTTAGCTGAGTCACCTCCACGCTGCCGGAGATGTCGTCGGGCATTGGCGGGTGGTGATCATATATGTGGACTTCCAGGCCAGGTCGGTGAACGATACCGGCAAAGTTCCCGATACGACTTGCCTGGCGGGTATCCACCAATATGAGTCGCCTTACGGCGTTGAGGTCCAAGTCTTTGACTTTTGCGATGTCATACAGATACACCATCGATTTTACAAAAAAGTCTCTTAAATTTTTTTCCTGGGAGCCGGGAAAGACCACAAGAGCATCCGGATATAGCTTCTTAGCTGCCAGCATAGAGCCAAATGCGTCAAAGTCCGCATTAATGTGGGTCGTTATCACAGTGAGGCCTTGTGATGACTTTGTGGAGGTGTTGACTTTTGCAGGCATCTGGAATTTAGTTCACTCTGTCTCTTGAGTTCTCTCAAAACACAAAACGATAATGCGTTGACGCACCCTGTCCAAGTGGCCGGATAAACTTTTGTCCACAAATACTTTTTAGTCCAACCTTTACACAATATATCATATTTTATTGTGCATTATTGCAGGTTTTTTTCATTCTGTGCCTCTTCATGAACTTGACGGCCTCGCAAAAAGTCTCATTTCCCCTCCCCTGGCGAGAGGGGATTAAGGGGAGGGGGTATAACTCGAGGAAAATTGATTTTTTACAAAACCATCAAAAACTTTACTGAAATCGTTTTTTGGTAGGGGCAGTGTGAAAGGGGCGAATGGCTCGCCGCACAGTTTGGGCCATCAGCATAGCTGACAGCTTGATGGACTCGAATTGTTGATCTTGCTCATCCCGAAATAGACCACCAGAAGCAACGCGACTGGCAGCATAAAACCAAATAGTGACGGTGCAAGACGCAATAACTGCACGAAAAGAGAATCCCCCTCGGCTTTGAGGAATTCGTGCACTCGCAATGCCGTTGGTACTACTGTGAATAGAATAGTCGGGACCAAGATCCATCCGTAATATTTCAGTGAAGCTCTAGCCCGGCGTGCGCAATACAAATATGCAATCGTCACGATGACGCCACCTATAAGGCCTGTTGTTGCTCCGAAGATGGTGGCAATCCACTCGGCAACCTCACTGATTACAATCATTGCAACGGCAACCAAGATCAGTGCTTTTAGTGTTTTGGTTCTCATAAGTCCTCCATGTCTTATTGTTTCATTTGGCTGAAATGAAGCTAAAAACTAAGGTTAGCCGGTCCTTAAAGAATTGACCTTTCAAGTTTCATGTACTGCGATGTCCGGCAAAGAAGCCTCGTACTGGGCATCGGCCAGGGTCTTCAAAATATTCCCAACATGGTCTTGCCCTAAGGTCTGGATTACAAACTCGACCTCTGCAACGCGCAGAGAGAGGTTCGTGAATGCTCGCTGGTGGCGAATGTCGATGATGTTGGTATTGGTCTCTCCCAGAAGCCTGGTAACCTCGGCAAGTGCTCCGGGAACATCCGGGATACCGACTCGGAGGCGCACAAGCCGACTGGATCGAACCAGCCCGCGCTGGATAATCGACGACAGCGTTAGCAGGTCAATATTGCCCCCTGAGAGAATCAGACCGACTTTGCGGCCCTTAAACCGTTCCCGATTGCTGAGCAGAGCAGCGAGGCCAACCGCACCCGCGCCTTCGACGACCGTCTTTTCTACTTCGAGGATGAGCAACACCGCTGCTTCAATTTGTTTCTCCTGAACGATGAGAATTTCGTTTACGAGCTTGCGAACAATGGGTATGGCCAAGCGGCCCGGCTCGCTCACTGCAATACCTTCGGCGATCGTACTCTTTCTACACCTGACAGTATCCCCCTTAAGCTCCTGGAGCATGGAAGGGAAGCGTGCGGCCTCCACACCCACGATTTCAATCTCGGGCCGAACCGCCTTTGCAGCAACTGCGTTTCCGGCAATCAGTCCGCCGCCTCCCACAGGGACAATAATTAACTCAAGACCGGGAAATGCCTCAAGCATCTCTAAGGCGATGGTTCCCTGACCCGCGATGATTTTCTCGTCGTCGTACGGATGGATGAGCCATAAGCCTCGCTCTTGGGCAAGGCCTACCGCAAATTCATGGGCTTCGTCCAATCCGTCACCGTGGAGGACAACTTCAGCGCCCAATGCGCGGGTTCGCTCAACCTTCACGTTGGGCGTATAGCGCGGCATGACAATGGTGGCGGAGATACCCAGCCTCTCTGAGTGGTAAGCAACCGCTTGGGCATGGTTGCCGGCGGACATTGCAATCACTCCGGCGCTGCGCTGATTAGGAGTAAGCGTAAGGAGCTTGACAAGGGCACCGCGATCCTTGAAGGAACCGGTAAACTGGTGGTTCTCAAATTTCAGGACAACCTCGGCTCCAGTGATCTCAGAAAGCGTCTGTGACAGTGTGCACGGAGTCTTTACCACGCTCCCAAGAATAGAATCAGCTGCCTCGTAGATATCCTGTATGCTTATTGCCATGATTTAATCTCAAGCCTTCTTGCAGTAACCTCAATTGAGTCAAAGTCAATTGAGATGGTATCTGGTATTCGTTATATTGAAGATCACTCAATTAGGCGTAGTCCGTTAATAATTAATTTCGTGCTTTTTATGGCAGAAAATAAATTCGAAATCCGAATACCCGCCTGCCAAAGCCACGTACGGCATGCATCTTATATGCTAGCATCTCTGGCAATGGCGGGCAGGTCGAAATCCGTACTGTTCTCAAGGCGTAAGCCGCAAACAAATTTTCAATTTTCAAAATGCAAATGACCAAAACTGAATCCACAACCATAATCATGTCAAATAACTTGGATTCCATGTTTTGAACATTCGAACA